>JAIVHQ010000134.1 GCA_020200995.1 Flavobacteriales bacterium | reverse complement strand
CTGCTGCACAGCTCCATCAAAGACAAGTTTTTGGCGGAAGCCAAAAAGTGCATTGTCGACTTTTATGGAAAAGATCCGCAAAAATCGAAGGACTACGGGCGGATGGTTAATTCAAAACGATTCAATGCGGTTTCCGCACTTATTGGCGATGGAACAGTGATCTATGGCGGGCAGACCGATGCCGCCGACAAATACATCGCTCCCACCCTCATTGAGGGCGCCGACCTCGACAGCCCTGTAATGCAGGAGGAGATTTTCGGGCCCGTGTGGCCGGTGCACGTTTGGAATGAGAGAAAAGACCTGCTCGAGATCACCCGACGCATGCGCTACCCCCTCGCCTGCTATGTTTTCACCACCGATAAGGCAACGGAAAAATTGGTGACTGAGCAAGTTGAGTTCGGTGGTGGCTGTGTCAACAATGCCTTGCTTCACCTTGCCAATCCAGACCTCCCCTTCGGCGGGGTACAGGAAAGCGGCAGTGGAAATTACCACGGGTGGCACAGCTTTGCGGCATTTAGCCACACCAAAAGCATATTGAAATCGGCCACGTGGATCGACCCGCGAATGAAGTACCCGCCTTTCGGCAAATGGAAGCTCGGCTGGCTGAAGCGGCTGATGGGTTGAGGTCTTTTTTCCGGAAAGGAAAACACACGAAAGAGGCTGATTCATAAAGTCCATTCTCGGCGTTGCACTTGGCTTGAAAACAGTCATTGACATTAGTCAACTCCTTGTTTTCAATCCTTCGTGCGCCTTCTCCAATGGACTCGGCGAGATCCTGCTGCGTTAGTTTATTGCTGACGCGAAATGCTCTGATATTATTTTTCACTTTCAGCAGTTTTCATTTTTCGAAGCAGGTAGTGGTAACGCGCGATAAAGAGCAACAGCACCGCAAAGAGGTTGCTCATCATGAAGTAGAGGAAGGTAAATCCGAAGAGAAACAGCACTGCAGTCGCGGTGATGGCGGCATTGATGTAAACCGCCCACACCAATGCGCTGAGGCGCAGGTAAACGAGGTACTCATCCTCCACCCGCTCCTTGGTGAATGCAACCAGCACACCGCCGATCAGGATCAGAAGCGCGATAAGTTCATTGGTGAAATTTTCTTTTCGGCTGCCTATGAAGGGCTCATCTTCCGGGACGGGGGATATCAAGTTCCCAATATCGCTCGACCATGGAAATTTGGGGATGTTGAACTCAAAGAAACGCCATTCCCCGAATCCTGTGAAGGCATGAAGCAGGGCAAGGGTGCAGCCCAGTATCAGGAGAATCCAGCCTAAAGAGCGAAAGCGCGCGGGGAAAAGTGTGGTGCGTATCATGGTATGTGTTTAGTTTTAGTAAACCGTCAGTTCGAGTGCCGCGCATTTTCGCGCGGTGTATCGAGAACATGTAAAAACGAAATATTCGAGTAATAGCATCTCGATACACCGCTCCTTCGTCACGGCACTCGATGTGACGACTATCTGTACATGAAATACCTACAATAAAACTGATCGCCACTATTCCTATGGAAACTGACAATCTCAGTGAAAGCGAAACACTTCATCTCAAGTTAAGCGGTCAAAAGCTGCTCAATTCCGATATTGGTAAATGTAAAGAAAACTTTACAAAAGTAAAGCGTACTTTACAAAAAGCCTTAATCAACCTTTCAGGTCGAGCACTACTCAACCTTGAATTAATGGTCGGCCAGTGCAGCGGCAATTTCAGATGGCGGAGAAACAGGCTTGCCCGATACCTTGTCCACAAAGACCAAGGTGGTTTTGGCGGTGGTGAGCAACTCTCCCGCATCATTCTTTAGCTTGTAATCGAAGGCGATGCGTACATTGCTCAGTTCCTCCACAGTGGTTTCGAGACTGAGGAGCTCGTCGTAGTATGCAGGCTTGATGTACCTTACGGAAAAATCGCGGACGGGAAGCAGGATGCCTTTGTCTTCGAGCTCGCGGTAAGAGATGCCTAAACTTCGCAGAAGTTCGACCCGCCCTACTTCAAAATAAGTGGCGTAATTGCCATAATAAAGGTAGCCCATGCGGTCGGTTTCGGCGTAGCGGACACGAAAAGAGGTAATGTGTGAAATCATGACGTCAAATATACCCCGTATGGCTTAAAACCTGAGTTCGATTCTTATTCGGGAATTCAGATGTTCATAAACGATCGATGGACAAGGCGCATTTTTTAAGCTTTAGCGGGCTAAAGCACGAAAATACAACGCAGGATAGCGGTTGTTTATGGACAAGGTGTTAGCGTTGACACCTGTAAGCAGCGATTTTCTTCCTAAAAATGATTCGAAATACCGCGCTATTATTTCATCATTTTTAGTCGCAACTCACTGCTTACAGGCGCTCTGAATCCGAAGAAGAATCGAACTCAGGTTAAAATGGAATCGCAACTCCAACCGAAAAAATTCCTATATTGCGAGGCAGCTGACCAACGCTTTTGACAACGTGGAGATCGGGGTTTACGAGAAGAAAACAACCGTTTTATTCGCGCAGAATTTAACTTAAGAACGGGTTTATTTACTCCTTCTAATCACACCTTTGTGTTCGATGAACACTTTTTTGTGCCCGACGAATGAAAAACGCCGGTTACAGACATGCCCAGATAATAAAATTGTGCCAAACTACCTACGCAAATGCACCTTTCAAAAAAAACAGGCGCCTGTAAAACTTTTATTTCTGACAATAGGGTCGGGGCTTTTTTTTTCACTTTTTTCTCCAAATATTTGTCGACAGACAAGGACAGGAATACATGGGTACAGGTCCAAGTTCAGTTCACACAGTATTAACCTAAACTACACCAATCGAAACAATGACAAAATATGAAGAAGTGTGGGACAGTTGTCTTGGATTGATCAAGGACAATGTAAGCCTTCAGGGCTACAAGACCTGGTTTGAACCCATCAAGCCGGTGAAGCTCGACAACAGGGTGCTCACCATCCAGGTTCCCTCCCAGTTTTTTTACGAATGGCTCGAAGAGCACTATATCCACCTGCTGAAAAAGATCATCAGGAAAGAGCTGGGTGAAGAAGGCAGACTGGAATACAGCATTGTGATGGAGAACAGCCATAACGGCACGAATCCCTACACGGTAAAAATCCCGACCTCCAACAAGCGCGCCATCAAGAACACCCCCGTTTCGGCACCGATGGACATTGGAGGTACCAAGCAAATCAAGAATCCTTTTATCATCCCCGGTCTTCGCAAGATCAACGTCGACTCGAACCTCAAACCGAATTATTCTTTTGACAACCTCGTGGAAGGAGATTGCAACAGATTGGCTCGATCTGCAGGTTTTGCAGTTGCGAAGAACCCTGGTGGAACGGCCTTCAATCCGCTGCTCATTTACGGAGGCGTAGGCCTTGGGAAAACCCATTTGGCGCAGGCGATCGGGATCGAAATCAAAAACCGGTTTCCCAATAAAACGGTCCTCTACGTAGAATCGGAGAAGTTCATTCACCAATTCATCGACGCTGTAAAAAACAACAACGTAAACGACTTCAGTCACTTCTACCAAATGATGGACGTGCTGATCATTGACGATGTGCAGTTTCTCGCAGGGAAAGAGAAAACGCAAGACATGTTCTTCCACATCTTCAATCATTTGCACCAGACAGGCAAGCAGATCGTACTGACGAGCGACAAAGCTCCGGTAGAGATGCAGGGCATGGACGAACTGGAAGGAGCTTTGATCTCTCTCATCGCACACTCATCGCTCAATAAGAAGCCCATTACCCTGGACCTCGCCAAGCAGATGATCGATAAGTTTGTCAAAAACACAGCCCGCGAAGTTTCCATCGACTACATCCAAAAAGTGGTGTGCGATTACTTCGACCTCCCCATCGAGCTGCTCAAGTCCAAGACCAGAAAGCGCGAAGTGGTGCAAGCCCGACAAATTGCCATGTACTTCGCCAAGAAGATGACCAAAAGCAGCCTTGCCAATATCGGCATGCACTGCGGAGGAAAAGACCATGCTACAGTGCTCCACGCCTGCCGCACGGTCAACAACCTTCAGGAAACCGACAAGCAGTTCAGAAAGTATCTGGATGATTTGGAGAAAAAATTGAGCATTCAATAATTGCGATAATCCAAAACCAATTGCCGAGGGGGTTGTCATTGACAGCCCCTTTTTTTTGTTACACACGCTATGTCCATTCCGGCCCTGTCTACCGGACCGGGTCATTCCCGCTTCCCTGCTGCACAAAATCCAAGTGATCGCCCCGTTTTTCAAACCTAAAGAGATTTCGTACTACATTTGTATTTATGAGATTTTCGGCGATGTTGATTTTAATTTTGCTCTCAGATTTGTTGACCGGCTGCGGCTCCATGCAGAAAGCACTGGCCGAACTGCCTGAGAGCGCTCCGCTTGTGATTGTAGACCGCAATGCCGATATCAATGCGCTCTCAGCTCCGCACGAAATTTCATACGCCGATATTATTAACGATTACCTGGTCCTGCATGTATCGTATTCAGGAGGCTGCGAAGACCACGATTTTGAAGTACTGAGCACAGGCAAATACACTGCCACTTACCCGCCCGAAATCATTGTTCATGTGAAGCACTACGACAACGGCGACGTGTGCCGCGGCATCATCGATGAAAAACGATATTTCGATGTGCGCACCCTTCAATATCCGGGCACCAGCCGCGTTCGCATTGTTTTTGCCAGGACGAATAAAATACTCGATTACATTTATTGATGATGAAAGCTACAATTCGGTTTATTTCGCTCACATTCTCAATTTTGTGTCTTGGTTCAGTTGCTTTCGCGCAAATTGAACACGGCGGAACTCCATTTGGGCGCAGCCTTCCCGCTCCCACGTTCATCAACTTGCCTGCACCCAATGTGGAGAAAATGCGCGCGGAAGATGAAATCAACGACCGCGACAAATCGATTCCATTCCGCTTCGGGGCCAATATTTCAGTCGACATCAACAGCGACGACCACGGCACCCGCACCCTTGCCGACAACGGCGATCGCATATGGCGGGTGGGCATTCGAAGTG
>JAIVHQ010000229.1 GCA_020200995.1 Flavobacteriales bacterium | reverse complement strand
AGCCGAAATGCAACCGTGGGCTGGTGAATCACCAAGGTTTTGTCATCATTTTTGCCCAGCAAAAATGATGACAAAACCGATGTTGAAATCGAAAAGTTCTTGAAGAATAGATGCGATTGTGAATTCCCGTATGGGCAAGCCGGCTGAACGCAGGATTACAAATCCTGCGAAACCTTACGGCGTAAGGTAACCGAAAAGATCAGCGTTCATTCATAGCACAACCCCGCCCATCTGATCATTTTACTTCCAACACAACATTCAACTCCCGTTCTCCCCCCGCCGTATTCCCGAACAGGACGATGGACTCCCGAATCTTGCCACCTCGATCGCCGCCGATCCACAAGCCGCTGATCACCCCGGGGCTGCCCGCTGCGTAAACGGGTTCGATGTCGTCGAGGCGAATCACATCTCTGTCGCAAGCGATGGAGTCGATGGTGAAATCGGCGCCGGCACCCACTTCAAATACGAAGCTGAAGGGCACTTCCGTGCCTGCCCTGACGGCGCCGAGGTCGGCGATTTCACTTGCGAAGGTCACCGCAGCGGTCGTCGAATCGGCGGGGGCACGTTGCACCGATGAGATTTCGATTTTTCGCTCCAGCGCCGCGCCGATGCTCCACACGGCGTCTGACTCGTTGGGGTTGTCGCTCACCAAGGTTTCGGCGGTGTACTCTCCGAAGGGCACCCGGACGATTTCGAGCATGCCACCGCCCTCAGCCCTGCCTTCCATGTAGGGCAGAAAAGCCCCGCCTTCGAAATTTCGCAGGTAGTTTTCGAGCGATACGATGCGCCGCGAAGTGAGCTTCACGTTGTAATCCGTTTCGGCCAGGGGACTGGCGAATCCGCGCACCGTCAGCTGGATTTCCTCACCCGCTTCCAGCTCTTTGAGAAGGAGCGGCGCAAAAAACGACAGGTCGTTCACTCCCTTGTCCACCTTTTCCAAAAAGAACATGTCCATGGCTTCCTCGGCCTCCACGCCCGCTTCGGGATCGAGGCCCGCGCGATATTGCGATTGGTATTCGGGCAGCAGGTCGAGGTAGTCGTAGTAGGTTTCGAAATAGGTGAGGGCTGTGGTATCACGCCTGTTGCGCGGGTCGGGTTCGTCGTTGTGAAAATACAAGGTCACGGGCAGGTAGTCGTTGAGCACCTCGAGCGAGGAGATGTAGAGGGTGTCCTCATACTCAAAATCGGCCTCCTCAAACCGCCACAAGTCATTGCAGCACCCTTCGTTTTCCCGCTGCACGGCCCCTGCTCTGTCGGAAGTGATGGTGCCGGCGCCGGCTGCTCTGTTGAAATTGTAATAAAGGTCGTTGCCCATTGTGTTCCACGGTTTTTTCATGTTTTTCGGCACCGCGTATTTCTCACCGTTGCGCTCAGTGTTGAAAATATCGTACCCCCCGAATCCGTGGTGCCAGTCAGAAGCGAAGTAGAGCTGCGCTTTGTCCTTCCGGAAAAAAGGGGTCACCTCATTGCCGGGCGTGTTTAAGGGTGGGCCGGGATTCACCGGAGGTTTTCCCGGCGTTTCCAAATCGAGGTACCAAATGTCGAGCATGCCCTCGCCGCCCTCGCGGTCGGAGGTGAAAAACAGCACCGCCCGCCCGTCCACCTCGCCGAATGCCGGGTGCGAATAATAGGCCGAGTCGGAAACATCCGCGGGAAGAACTTTTAAAAACCCACTGCCACGGCTTCCGCCCGCGAGGTATATCGCCGGCCTTCCGCCCTCAATGGCCGTAAATGCGGTGTAGGTGCTGTCGCTGCTCACGGCAAAATTGGCGTCGCCCTCCGTGCCGGGCATCGGCGCGAAGGGCTCGGAAGCGTCCCACTTCGGCGATTTCGAGATGTAGAGGCGCACGTTGTAGCTTTTAGGGTTTTTCACCCGGCCTTTGTCGTCGGTCTCGCCGCGGAGTGCAGAATACACGAGGGCTCCGGAAGGGGTCACCGCTCCGGCAAATTCGCTCGCCTCGGTATTGGTGCCCCTCGGTACGGGTTCGAGCTCAAAGCCGTCGGGCCCGCCGCTCCACACTTCAGCCAGGTCGCATGAGCGCATCTCCTGAATGGCTTTTCGGTGCTTGTAGCCTTGGGGTTCGTGTGTGTTGGCATCGCGCACGCGCCGCCATATTTTCTTCGATTCGGTGTAGTTGCCCGCCTGCTTGTGCATCGTGGCCAGCCAAAAACCTCCTTCCGGAAAGAACCGGTCCTGATCGCGGCGGTAGATTTTATTGTAGTAGTAAGCCGATTTCGCGTATCTGTTGTTGTGTCGCAAGGCCTCGGCGTAGAGGTAATTGTGGCGGGCCCTGTTGCTGTCGGTTTCCATCACTATTTCCATGTAGCGGAGTGCTCCGTAGGGGTCGTTTTCTTCCAGCGCATCTTCAGCCAGCCGCAGCCAGTCCTGCACCCGCTGGGCGTTTGCCGTATTTGCCGAAAAGGCGGCCACCCCTAATACCATGAGGACAACTGCCGTGCGCCACCAATGGCGGCCTGCCGTGCATTGGCCCCGGCCCTTGCGTGACTCCGATGGCAGCGTCGCTCTCATATATACGTCGGGCAAAATCGATGGTTGAACCCGGCATTGCGCGGCTGCCGGTTGAAGAGGTACTGCAGGGAAAACTCGAATCCGCCGCGGTTTCGGCTCGCCACCGTCAGGTTGCTCATATTGATGTCGTAGCTGATGCCCGCGCGCCAGTCGTCGATCTCCATCCCGATCAGCCCGATGCCACTGTCGCCGAGGCGGCCGAAATACCCGGCAAAAACTGAGCGATACAGGTTGCGCTCGTTGATGAGCACATAGCGCACCGCCGTACCGATTACGAATTCACTGAAAGTACGTTGGCGCATGTACCTCATCGCGGGAAGGAGGTCGATATCGGGTAGGATGTTCCAATCGCCGGTGACGTAGTAGGCGTGGCGTAGGGGCAGGTCGATGCCGGTCTCGTTGAAGAAGGAGCGGTCGGGGCGCGTGAGGTTGTGCCCCGCCCACCCGGCGACGAGTTTTTTGCCGGGAGCGTAGTTAAAGGTGTAGGCAGCCCCGAGGTTCACATTGGCGTGGATGCGGCTGTTGCGCGCAAAGCTTTCGCCCGTGGGCAGGGTGGGGTCGAAGGCCACGCCGTTGAACTGGTTGTCGAAGCGGAGGGCGTCCTGATTGAGGCTCACCTGGGTGAATCCAAGTTGCAGCGCACCCGTCAGGAGGTGCCGGTTAGAGTCCTTGATCTTGTAAGTGTACGAGCCGCCAGCCAGAACACTGAAAGTGTTGAACCTGGAGTCGCCCGCGCGGTCGTTCATCACGGCCATGCCCACCGCCGTATTTTCCGGAAGGAAATCGGGTCTCCCGTCGGCGGCGAGGGCAAAGGTGGTGTAGGGCTGAGAGACCTCTCGCCACTGTGTTTTTTGGTTGGCGGTGCCGCGGTATTGCGCATCAAACTGTCCGATCTCGGCGGGGTTCAGCCACTGCGGCGCGAAGAAGAACTGCGAGAAGTGGATGTCCTGCGCTTTTGCCGAAAAGGCCGACACCATTACCAACGCTATGACGGCCGCATTTTTCACCTGATGAGGGTTACATTGCCTTTCTGGAAATGGGTTTGCCCGTCGCCGCAGTCCACCTCGAGGTGGTACACGAATACGGCCGGCCCGGCGGGACTGCCTTTATGCGTGCCGTCCCAGCCACGGCTTTGGTCCTGCGTTTCAAAGACCAGTTCGCCCCAGCGGTCGTAGACGGCAAATTTCATAAACGCGATATTGCCCCCCCGCACGAAGAGCACGTCGTTTTCGCCGTCGCCATTGGGGGTGAAGGCGTTGGGGACGTAAATGTAAGGCTCGCCGCAAACCACATCCACCACGGTAATCGTAACAGTGGCATTTTTAATGCACGACCCCAGAGAGTCCTGATCAAACAGAATCACTTCGTATATGGTGGTTTCGGTCGGTGAGGCGGTAACTTGAGGGCCGACGGGGGAGTCGAGGCTGCCTATTGGTGACCATTGGTAGGTGTAAGGCGCATCCGCCGGAAATGCGGAGAGGACGCTCGAACCCCCTGCGGCGATAATATCGGGATCGGCTTCCGCCGAAACATTGATGTCCCCGAGGGGAGAGGTGAACACCGTGACCGCGTTTTCGACGGTGCAGGCGCCGTTTTGGGCTGTGCTCACAGCGGTGAAAGTTGTCGGTTCCGAAGGTGCCACTGCAACTCCTGAAGTGTTTTGTCCGCTGATAATCAATTCCTCGGGCTCCCAAACATGGGTGAGTTGGGTGCCGGGAAAGTCATTGGTGACGGAGAGAAACACCGTGTCGCCCGCGCAAATTAACAGGTCATCGGTCAGGGTGGTGCCCACATTGAAAAAGCTTACGGCCGTGCTGTCGGTCAGGGTGCAGGGGCCGTTTACGGCTTGTACGTAGAAGTGGGTAAATCCTGCGGGTGCCACGGTGACGGTGCTGTCGCCCTGCATGTTTAGGATGTTGGAAAAGTCCGGTTGATCTGACCACAGGAAGTCGGTCGCGGTGCCGAATGAGTTGGCCTCAAGTACCAGGGGTTCTTCGCTGCAGAGCAAGGTGTCTGAAGGGGCTTCGAGGGCGATGGGGAAGACGGAAATCACGGCCGAATCGCCTGTCAGGCAGCCGAAAGGTGAGACGGCTGTGGCGGAGAGGGTGAAGCTCGAATCGGCAAAAAAGGAAGCAGAGGAGGTGCCTTGACCATTGGTAATCAGTGCGTCGGGCGACCAGGTGAAATCGGTGAACCCCGCCGAGTCGGCCAGTGCCAACTGCGTCGTAAACTCGGCCTCGTTGCAAATCAAGGTGTCGCCGATACCCAGCTGTGCAATAGGTGGCGGGTACACTGTGATGCTTGTTTCCGCATTGCAAAAGCCCGACTCGGCCAGGATGTAAACGGTTGTTGTCTCATTTGTCGTCAGCGTATACGTGCTATCGGTAGGGCCTTGGACGAGGATGTCGGCAAACTGCGGATCGGAAGCCCAGGTGTAAAGCGTCGCGGCACCATTGGTGGTCACTGCCAGGTCAAATTCATTTGATTCGCAGGAAAACAACTCCGTTTGACCCTCGATTTCCACCGCATCAAAAACCTCAAAAGTTACCGAGACGGTGTCGGAAAGGTTGCAGGCCAACGGATCCCACACCACCAGTGTCACCGTGTAGGTGCCCGGGCCGTCGTAGGTGTGGGAGGGGGTGTTTTGGTTGGAAAAATTGCCGTCGCCGAGGTCCCAGAAAAAAGTTGTCCCGACACCTGCGGCAACCGAATTGTTGGTGAACTCCACCTGTTCGGGAAGGCAGGCGGTTTCTACGTCAAAATCGGCCAGCACCAGCGGTAGGTCGAAGTCAATTTTTGCCACGCCGAGGTTGCAGTTGAAGCTGTTGTTGGTCGGGCTCCATGCATTTTCGGGCTGTATGGGGAAGTCGTCGTTGCTGCCGCAGCCGGCGCATACAGCCTGGTATATTTTTCCCGAACGGTCGAATCTACTGGTGCCTCCGTCCACGTGCTCATTGCTCGTCGCCCCGCCGAAAAAGGAGGCGAAGGTAAGGGCCGTGGCATCACCGTCGATCACCAGAAAGTAGAAGTCACTCCCGTCGGTGGAGGACTGCAAGGCATCGGGGGTGACGGGGAGACCCGCCGTACTGCCTTGATTGTTGGTGGCTCCACCCCATCCCGACAGAAAGATGCGGTCACAAATATCGACTGAAAATGCGCCGGGCGATAGGTTGGGCACATTGTTGCCGTCGCCGAATACGGTGCTCCACACCAGGGCGTCGAGGTCTTTTTCGAATTTTGCGAGAAGCATGCCACTGTTGGGGACGCTGTATTCCGCATTGAAGATGAAAGTATCGTCGGGGGCTTCGGTTTGGCCGTAGCAGTACACATGGCCGGCTTCGTCGCGCTCAGTGAAGTACACCTGATCATAAGTGCCCGACCCGAAGTAAGTCATGTGTTCCAATGCGCTGAGCTCATCGTTGAATACCGCCAGAAAACCGTCGGCGGCACCTCCGCCGAATGCCTCCTGATAGGGCAATCCCGCTTGCGCCAGATCTGAAGAGCGGGTACCTCCGCCTGCAGTGATGCCCTCCTCGCCGATGTCGATGGAGTAAATGGCATCGCTGCCATTGCCGCCGTAATATGTAGAGGCCATCAGCGATGTGAGCGTCGGATTGAGCCTGAAAAGTACACCTTCCTGCTGATCGTTTTTCACTGTTTGGAAGGCGCCTGCCGTGACGGGAAAATCATCAGACAGGGTGGAGCTTCCGATTACTACATTTCCTTCTTCATCGAGCTCTATTTCACCGCGCACTTCGTCGGCGTAATTGTAGCGAAGGCCCGTCGCGGTGTTGACACCGTCGTTTTCACTTCCGCCCACATAGGTCGACCCCCCGAGCCCGGTGCCGGCCGGGTTGAGTCGGGTCACTACAATGTCGCATCCCAGCGTGAAAGCCACACCAATTCCGCCGAGGGTGGTGGGCTGTCCACCCGCAAAGACAGGCTGATAGGTTCCCGCAAGGACCGGGTAATCCTTGGAGCCGCTCGTTCCGAGCATGTAGAGGTTGTTTTGGGCGTCGGTGATAAGGCTGTGGGGCAGGTCATCGCCGCTGCCGCCCAAGTAGGTGCTGTAGATGAGGTCGGTACCGTCGAGCGAAAATTTGGTGAGCGCAATGTCGGTGCCGGCCAGTGCTCCCGCCCCCGTTCCGCCGGCCCATCCCGCCTGGTATGCTCCTGTAGTGGTGGGGTAGCCCGATCCGAATACGGAGCTGCCCGCGTAGAGGTGCCCCGCTTCATCGTAAGTGGCGGTGTACCCGAAATTATCGGCCGTGGAGCCACTGTAGGTGCTGAATATCAGTTCGGGGTCGATGATGAGCTCCACCGTGGTGTCATAACCGTCGAGGTCGAAACGGACTTCCCTTCCCGAAATGCGGTATGCGCAGCCCACCGGAGTGATCAGCCCGTCGATCATTTGGTAGGCGAAGGGTTTGGACTCCGTCACTTCACCTACGGCTGTCTTCAGGAGGAGACTGCCGTCCTTTTGTTTTTTGGGTTTTACCCCTTCGTAAATCAGGCGGATTTGGTCGGGGTCGGCGCCGGGCTTCACGATGAAGTCGTACTTGGCGGGCCCGTTTTCGTACACCTTGAGGTCGATGCCCGTGTAGAGCTCGGGGTAGCGCACCTCTTCGAAAGCGGACAGATCGCCGGCCCATTTTTCGGGTTCGTTGCCGATGAAAAAGCTATAGCGGGTTGAAAATGCTTTTCGGCCCTCGGGGATACTCGCCTCATTGCTCCCTCCGAATCGAATGCGGTAGGCATGGCAGTCGAGCATTTCGGGAACGGGCTCGGCAGTAGTTTCGCCGTGGTGTGCAGCAAACACTTTGGTCGTGGTTTGCGTATCGTAGAGGTCGAAAGTGAACCTCCCCTTTTCCAGGTAGAACTTACCACCGGGAATTTCTGTTCTGAAGTGTACCTCTTCAGGCCACTGGTTTCCGTTTTCGATATAGCGCATCTGCCCCGACAACCGGCAGGTCGCGAGCAGCAAAATGAAGCACATTGTGAAACGGGAAAAAGTGCGCATGGTGTTAAGTGAAGTGAAAAGTACGAAAAACATGACAACATACGGTAGGCGGGTGGTCTGCGCAAGCGCGCAGAGGGGCTTGGATCGGTGCATTTCCCTGATCGGGACACCGCTGAACTGTCGAATCAATCATTTACCTTAGTCGCAACGGTAGACGAAAAAATCCTGATAAACATTGGGCGGACTGCGCTTTTTCGATAAGTACTATGCAAAGCTGGGCCTGGCTCCCGACTCAAACGATGCTGAAATAAAGTCTGCCTACCGCCGCCTTGCAAAAATCTACCACCCCGACCGCAGCGGCAACCCCGAAACCCGCGATCAATTTATCGCGGTCAACGAGGCATATGAGATTTTACTGAAGCGGGAGCTCTACATCCGCGATGCCATCCGTCGTTATAAGAATAAAGCGAAGAACCATAAAAGCGAGAGCCGACAGCGCGATATGGGCTGTGAAGCCAGGTTCAGGGCGGCACGGCACGCCGATATGCCCTTTGATAAATTTGCTAAAAGTCCCATTTACAGAACCGCAGTCGTGGTAAACAGTGTCTTCGATTACGTAGCTGTGATCGCCGGGCTTGTGATGATCGTCGCTCCGATGGTCAGTTACTTTGAGGATATGACACGGCTTTTGCCGAAAGGAGAGGAGCCCGATTTCCACGCAGTGCCTATCTTTATCGGATTTTGCTTCCTTTACGGAGTGTGGTACTTTCAAAAGAAAATCGAATAACCTGTTAACAGTCAAAATATGAAATCCCTTTATCGCTTTGCATTTGTGCTGCCGCTTGCGGTGTTTACCCTGTTTTTTTCCGATTCCCTCAGGGCCCACGAGGGCATGTGGATTCCGAGTACCCTCCAAAAGCTCGTGATCGGCGACATGCAGGCTGCGGGGCTCGAGCTCTCTGCGGAAGACATTTACAGCATCAATCAAAGCAGCATCAAGGATGCCATCGTGCATTTCGGCGGAGGCTGCACGGCCGAGGTTATTTCCCGAAAAGGGCTCATCCTCACCAACCACCACTGCGGGTACAGTCAGATACAGTCGCACTCAAGTGTGGAGCAGGATTACCTCACCGACGGATTCTGGGCTGGTGAATTTGGCGAAGAACTCCCCAATAGCGGGCTCACGGCCACTTTTGTGGTGCGTATCGAAGATGTAACTGATGCCCTGAATTCTGCGGCCGAGGGACTCGAAGGCATGGAGCGGGAGGCCGCCTTGCGCATACAGGCATCGGCCCTGATCGCGGAAGCGTCAAACGGAAACGGGTACACCGCAGAAATCAACCCCTACTTTTACGGCAACGCTTTCTACATGGTGGTGAAGGAAACGTTCAGGGATGTGCGACTCGTGGGAGCGCCCCCTTCGTCGATCGGCAAGTTTGGCGGTGATACCGATAACTGGGAGTGGCCGAGACACACGGGCGATTTTTCCATTTTCAGAATTTATGCAGATGCCGACAACAACCCGGCCGACTACAGCGAAGACAATGTGCCCTACACGCCCAAGCACAGCCTGCCCATCAACATGGACGGCCTCAAGCCCGATGATTACACCATGGTATTCGGGTTTCCGGGTACCACCGAGCAATTCCTCACCAGCGACGCGGTGGCTTATGTCCTCGAGCGCGCCAACCCTGCACGAAAGGCCATGCGCGAAGCGAGCCTGGGGGTGATAGATGCTGCCATGCTCAGCAGCGATACCATCCGCATTCAATACGCTGCCAAGCAGTCGCGGATTTCAAATGCCCACAAAAAGTGGATCGGGCAGACCATGGGCTTGGAGCGCTTTGACGCCCTGGCCAAGAAAAGAAAGTTTGAAGAGGAGTACAGAGAGAAGGCGGCCGCGAGCGGTGAATTCGACCCTGAAGTGCCCGAACGTCTCGGCGCCCTTTACGAAGAGTTTGGCGATTACGCATTCGCCCGTGATTACCTGATCGAATTCTACTATTACGGGCCTGAAATTTTCAGGTTTGCCGAGCAGTTTTCGGATGTGGCACAGCATTACGACAGCCTCTCCGATGCCGGCTTGCTCGAAGGTCAGATTGAAAAACTGAAGGCATCGGCCGAACGACATTTCAAGAATTACAACAAAGCCACCGACAGCAGGGTGATGGCTGCGCAGCTCCCCTTGTTTTTGAACGGTTGCCCGGAATTGTTAGTTCCCCCGGTGCTCCGCGATTACGAGCGCAAGTTTAAGGGCGATGGGCTTTTGATGGCTGGCGAAATCTACAAAAACACAGTTTTTGCCGATAAGGACGAGCTGATTAAACTCCTGGGGAAATCGGGAAAGGGGATCTCGAAAACCATTCTCAAAGACCCCGCTTACCTCGCGGCCACGGGGATGATCGATGCCTACCGTGATGAGGTGATGGAGGGCTACGGCATGTTTAAAGGAGCAGAAGGTGAGTTGATGCGCGAATATGTGAAAGCCATCATGGCCCTCTTTCCCGACAAGAACTACTGGCCCGATGCCAACAGTACGCTTCGCATCACCTTTGGGAAAATGGAAGGCTCCAAGCCGCGAGACGCAATGAAGTATCTGCCCTACAGTACCCTGGAGGGTATCGCGCAAAAGTACATTCCGGGCCACCGCGATTTTGACGTTCACGAGCGCCTCCTCGAACTGCACAGCGAGCGCGATTACGGCAAGTACGCCACCGACGGCGAATTGCGCGTGTGCTTTCTCGGGTCGAACCACACCACCGGCGGCAACTCAGGCAGCCCGGCACTCGACGCCCGCGGACACCTCGTCGGCCTCAATTTTGACCGCACCTGGGAGAGTACCATGAGCGACATCATGTTCAATCCTGAAATTTGTCGTAATATTATGGTTGACATCAAATATGTCCTCTTTATCGTAGACAAATTCGCGGGTGCCTCCCACCTTATAGACGAGATGGAGCTGGTCTATGCTTCTGCAAAAGCGGATGCTGAGGTCACCCTGAACACCCACGACGCCGATGGGGCAGTCACCGACAAGGACAGGAAGCTCGCCAAGGCGATTGATGCTGTGCGCTGACTGCGGAATTATTTCATATTTCCTCTGTACGGTCGAGTTGCATTCGCCCCCACGGGTGCGTCATCTCAAGTTGCCGACTTTCCCACAAAAAAATCCCCGTGAACGAGAGGTTCACGGGGATTTTTAATTCGTTGATATTGTTGTTTATCCCGCTGCGTTCTCAAGAACGTTGGCACTGATGGTGAGCACAGTGTTTGGCGGAGTGGTATTGGCTGTGATGGTCACATTTTTGGTCTGCTTGCTCTTTTGCTTACCGGGTTTGTACACCACTTCAATTTCGCCGGTGCCTCCGGGAGGAATCGGCTCTTTGGGGTAAGTCGGAACGGTGCATCCACATGAACCTTTGGCCTTTTCGATGATGAGGGGCTCATTTCCTTCGTTGGTGAAAGTGAAAATCTTTTTGTTCTCACTGTCTTGTTGGATGGTACCAAAGTCATGTGCGTTGTCTGCAAATGAGATGGTAGTTGCAGGCAGGTTTGAAGCTTTTGAAGCATCTTTTCTGGTTTTCATCGGGTCTACAGAATTGGCTTGCTCCATGGCTTTTCTGCGCGCAGTTGCTTCATCTGAGACTGCGGCAGAATTTCCGCTCGTTCTTTCAAATGTGGCTTTCGAATCCGATGGGTTTGAAATGGGGCCTCTGTCGGTGGAAAGGAGATAAGCGTTTGCAATAAGTGCTATTGCGATCACGCCAAGCAGTCCGATTTTGATTTTTTCGTTCATGTTGATTATTTATTTTGGATGAAATCAAACTTTAGAGGAAGCAAAGTTAAAAAATACATGCGCTCCCGCTGTTGTTTAACATTTTGTTAAAACTCGCTTTTCGCCAAATTGTAGGTGCCGTATGTGTTTTTTTCCAGTACTTCAAGGGCGGTTTGATACGTTTGCCAGTAGGGGTTGAACACCTCGTAATACGCAGAGTAGTCCCAAAGGTTGCGGGCAATAAGGGCTTTTAGCCTACCGTCGATCATTACCTTGGCCTTGCTGTATCCTTCTTCGTCCCACACCATATCCTCATTTGCGGCAAAATTTTTCATAGCTAGCACCACTGGTTCCATATCGAAATCTCTGATATAGGCCTCAACGGTGGGGTGGGCCCTGAGAATTTTTTTGCGGTTCGAATTGGTGTAGGTAATGGCGAAATTGTTCATCACTCCTTTTCTGATCAGGTCAGAATTGAGCTTGGCATTGTAGGAAGTGTCAACAGGGACAAACACATCGGGAATGATACCTCCACCTCCATATACCACGCGCTTTTTATCGGTGAAATACTTGAGTGAATCCGGCATGTAGAGGCTGTCCAAGGACCAGAGTTCGCCGTTTTCATAGCGTTCCAGTTTTTCCTGGTAGTAGGCTTGCACCCCTTCGTCGTAAGGTTTTTGGATGCAGCGGCCGCTAGGTGTAAAATATTTTTGGGTGGTCAGCCTGATCAGTGAGCTGTCTGGGAGGAAGATGGGGCGCTGCACCAAGCCTTTTCCAAAGCTGCGACGGCCAATCACCAAACCGCGGTCCCAATCCTGCACAGCGCCGGCCACAATTTCAGAGGCACTTGCTGAGCCATCATCGATGAGCACCACAAGGCGTCCTTCCAGAAAGTCGCCGTTTATACTGCCTTTTGCCTCCCTTCGCGGGTAGTTTCTGCCTTCGGTGTACACGATGAGTTCATTCTTTTTCAGAAACTGGTCGGAGAGTTGAATGCTTGTTTCCAAAAGGCCACCACCATTGCCCTGAAGGTCGAGGATGAGGTCTTCCATGCCCTTCTTTTTCAAAACCTCGAGGGCTTCATGAAATTCCTTCATGGTCGTTTTGGAGAAGCGGTTGAGCTTTATGTAGCCTACTTTGTCCGTAGCCATATAGGCGGCATCCAGGCTGTAAATGGGAATTTTGTCGCGGGTAATTTCAAAATCGAGGGGATTTGTAGCACCTCTGAGATACCACTGTAATGGTGTCTTTCAAAATATTGAATTGAATACCAATGCCCTCAAAATTTCCCTCGAGGCCTTCGTTGGCCTTTTTCACATCTTTCGCGGGAATGTAAACGCTGTGGGGGTCGAGTTCGGCGAGAATTTTCACAATGGCTTTCTCTACCAATTCGTCCGTGTCAACACTATCTACATAGTTTTGATCGAGGTGGTAAAGAAGTGCGGTGAACTTTTCTGCAGATTGTCGGAAATCGGGCTCTAAAAGCGGATTTTGACCGTACATAAAAACACTGCTCAAAGAAAGCAGAGTTGCAATAAGGATAGATTTCATATGCGGATTTAAGAAAGTACCATAAAGTTAGCGTATTCGGTAAGGTTGGACCGAAAATCGTGCCGTTAATATTGGTTAACGTTGTAATCATTACGAATGATCAACGAAATTGTTCACGGCGTCCTTCTGAAAGCCCGCAGCACAGGGGTGGTGTAACAATGGAAGTTGAAATACGTAAGATGCACGGAAACGGCGTGGTAAGATGTCTGACTTCAGAACGATCAGCGCAATTAATTATTCAACGCCTACTTTCACTTGCAATTATGGAACAGGACCGACTTTACAGCCTCGACAGTGATGCCCGTGCTAAAGTGGAAGCCCAATTTACGGGCTTGTACAAGGGTACATTTGAATTTGTGCTGGAAAACAAAGGGTCCATGTCAGAGGCCCGCGACGTGTACGTTAAGGCGTTTACCTATTACATGCAACTTTTGGAGCTTCGCGGTTTCGAACTTTTCGAAAAAGCGGACACTGTGATCTACTCTTTTTCGCGAAAGCTATGGTTGCATAAGCTGGAAAAGCGACGTGTGGATGTCGACTTTGTGAAACACCGCCGCGAGTTTTACGAAATGGAAGACGCCTTCCATGAAATTGACTCCATCAACGTGCGAAGTGCCAAAACGGCCGAAAAACTCGCTGAAATCGGCGAGCCTTGTCGCACCCTCATGCTGGAGTGTGTGGGGCGAAAAAAAGACATTTCTGAAGTCGGTCCACGGCTCGGCTTTACCGACGAAGACCGCGCTTTCAAAAACCTGGTGCAGTGTTTTCGCAAACTGATTAAGCACATGGAGGGAAAGGATTTCGACATCACCGATGAAGCGTTCGGAGCTATCATCAGGTATGCATTGGACGGAATGGATTCGGCCGCAAACGGCGTCAGCGAGGCCGACAAGGTTTGCCTGACCATGGTGTCGCGCACTACCGCCATGGTGCGCAACCACGTGATCAGAACGCAACGCGTTGAGGCATTTCGCGCCATTCAGGACAAGCTCACCCCTCAGTCTGTGGATGTGCCCGAAGTGGTAAGTGCTTCGGATCAAAGTAAAAGGAAGGTTATGAAATCAATGAGTATTGTTGCGGTCGCCGTCCTGGCGGCTGTATGCGTATCTGCACTTACAGCATTTTCGGTATCTGAAGCGATGCACAAGAAGCACGAGGACGGTTTGGCAGCTGAGGAAGCTGCGGCGGCATTGATAGCCGACAGCCTCGCACGAATTGAAGTCGTGGAAGAATTGCCACCTGAAGGAATTTCCGCATTCGCGATTGCCGACGGAGGATACCTGCTCACAGCGGCGGCCCCCCTTAAAAAAGGTGGCAGCCTGAAAGCCATCGCCGAAGGCGCTGACATCGGTCACAACGTAGAAGTCATCGATATCGACACCATCAATGACTTGGCGCTACTTCGAATCACTGACCAGAGCACTGCACTGGCTGCATTGCCATATCGGCTTGCCCCGAGCGCTTCGGGAATCGGAGAAAGTGTTTTTTCTCTGGGCTTCCCTGCCGACTTCCTCGCATACTCTGACGGAAGCATCAGCAACTCGGGCGCCGATGGAAAGGCGCGCGTTAGGTTGCAATCGGCATCTGTGCTATGAGCATGCATGATGGAGGCCTTCCTTGCTATGGGAAGGCCTTCTCTATTTGTGGCTGGCTTTAAAGTCCGATAGCTGTGTTATACTCGGCCCCAAAATACTCATCCCGCCGCGGCGGGACTCCGGTTTTGGGGGCTTTCGCATGCCTTGCTCTCGAACTCTAAAGGCCAGCCACAACTCAAATCCACCGTCTCAGCCACATGACTGAATTGACAATCACTTTTGAGCGGCTCTCAACTTACTAAAGTGTCTGCTGTATAGAGTTCGATAACATGGCTCGAATGCGCAAGTGCACTGCTCTTTTGTTACACCTCCCGACACACTGTTTCGCAGGTCAAAGATCTTGCAAGGCAGTGAATTTGCAATCCTGCGTTCACCCGGCCCAAGCAAAAGGTGACAGAATTTCTCCAATCTTTCACTTATTAATGATTGTCAACACGTTAAAGCGCGTGGTGCATCATGGGAAGGCTCTCTTCCAGAGAAAGCTCGAAATCAACTGACTGGTTCAATATTTTATATCAAGCCGCAGACATTATATCAAGCCCGGGAGACAGACACTAATGGATGCCTTTTTCAGAAAGATACCGCTCCGCATCAAGCGCAGCCATACAACCCGTTCCCGCTGCCGTAACTGCTTGGCGGTAGATTTTGTCTGCGGCATCACCCGAGGCAAATACGCCGGGGATATTGGTCTTCGTGCTTCCCGATTTCACTTTCAGGTAGCCCACATCATCCATGTCGAGCTGGCCCTTGAATATGTCTGTATTCGGCTTGTGACCAATGGCTACAAAAAATCCTGTGATCGGAAATTCCGATTCTTCGCCTGATTCATTATTCTTTACGCGAACACCTTCTACTGCGTTTTCACCGAGGATTTCGACGGTTTCAGTATTCCACATGATTTGGATATTCGGGGCATTCATTACCCGGTGTTGCATCGCTTTTGAGGCGCGCATTTCATCCCTGCGCACGAGCATGGTCACTTTCTTGCAAAGTTTTGAAAGGTACGAGGCTTCTTCGGCGGCGGTATCTCCCGCTCCTACGATGGCCACTTCCTGTCCTTTGTAGAAAAAGCCGTCGCAAACTGCGCAGGCACTTACGCCGAAGCCGTTGAGGCGTTGCTCGCTTTCGATTCCCAGCCATTTGGCTGATGCACCCGTGGAAATAATGACAGAGTCGGCGGTGATTTTTTTCTTCCCGTCGATGGTTACAGTGTGTACATCACCCGTAAAATCGACCTCAGTGGCCATTCCGAAACGCACATCGGTGCCGAACCGCTCGGCCTGCTCTTGAAATTCCACCATCATATCGGGGCCTTTCACCCCTTGCGGATAGCCCGGGTAGTTTTCCACATCAGTGGTGATGGTGAGCTGGCCACCGGGCTGCAAGCCTTGGTACATAACAGGATGCATATCTGCCCTTGCGGCATAAATGGCGGCACTAAAGCCGGCGGGTCCCGATCCGATGATCAGGCACTTTACATGTTCAGTTTCTTCAGTCATGGTAAAATTGTCGAATATATTTCGGTTACAAAGATACAAACAAGGTGCTCTGTTTCGCCCTTCCCCTTATCACATATAGTTATGGGCGCTGTGCAAAAACTGATGGAGACCGTTTTTCCCGGAAAGGAGACGGCCCCTCCAAAGCAGGATTAGGGCACAGCGGTTATGGTATCGGTGGTGCAGGAATAGGCTGCCCATATACCGAGCCCTCCGTTAATGTTTGTGTTGAGATTATTGGGCGCCGCAAAGGGGCTTCCCGTGGAGCCCTGCTGGGCTTCGTAGGTGTTGAAAAAATCGTATACCGGATAGGTCGTGCTGCAGAATTTGAAGACGAAACGGTCGCCTGTTTCAAAAAATCGCGCCGACTCACCGGTATCCACAGGGCGGCTCGAATTTGGCGGCTGCCCGCGAAGAAAAACCACCTCGATGGTTTGGTCGTTGAAAAAATCGTCCGCAAAACTCGCCCCCAAGGACGGATAAAAAGTTGGGTCGACGGGGTTGTCATTCATGTTTGGGCCAATACGGCGAGTGAACACGCGGTACGCATTGCCCGAAGTGTCGGGGTCAGTCAGGTTGGCAAATACATACCCGAAATTGGGGCTGTCGGCCCAGAGCCTGAACCACACCGAATCGGGAGACAGGACATTCGGAATGTGGGCAGCTGAGGTGAGCACTTGATCGCGGGCTCGCACTTCGAGGCGGTAGGTGGTATTCTCCTCACCGATCAGGTTGGGGTTGAGGCCCACGTATCCGCAGATGCCAAGTTCCGCGGCCTGATCAGCGGGAATGCCGGTCGACTCTTCAAAAATCGGAAGCAAGTCATCGGGCAGCTCGTCCGAGCAAATGCGCGCCAATTCGATTCCGTTTACGGTCACCTCTGCGTCATCTACAAAGCTGTCGGCATAATCCTGAAGCGAAGTAGGTTCGAAAAAGCCCCGCGTGGTGGTGACAAACACCACAGGCGGCTGTCCGTTTTCCACCCGTCCTTCGATCACCAACTTGGGTTCACCCGCAGGCACGTCAATTTCGATGACTTTCTCACAGGCTT
This sequence comes from Flavobacteriales bacterium, assembly GCA_020200995.1. Lineage (GTDB taxonomy): Bacteria > Bacteroidota > Bacteroidia > Flavobacteriales_D > Cryomorphaceae > T3Sed10-241. The sequence goes on along the minus strand of JAIVHQ010000229.1, from coordinate 9,159 downwards.
GTGAAAAAATGGCGAGCAGGAGAACGAGGAGTATGGCGGGTTTTCTTTTCAAGGTGTTTTTTTTACTGTCAGGTTCAAAACGAAAAATTCCAGGTCACCGACGGGAGTATGGGGAAGAGGGATACTTGCCTCGCTGTGATTTGAAAGGTGTTTTCCTCCACCCGACCTTCGTTATCGAAGTAGTAAAAGTAAGGATTCAGCCGGCTGTAGACATTATAAATGCTGAAGACCCATTTGGATTGGATGCGTTTTTGTTTTTCGATTGTCTCACCGGTCACAGGGTCAGTCGTGGTGCGCATGGGATCCACGGTGTAGGTCGCGGCAATATCTAGGCGGTGGTAGTCGGCCATCCTGAAGCTGTTTCGCGGGCCGTAATCGAGGGTAAGGCGGTTTTCGATAAAGTAGCCATTGGCAGGCAGGGTAATGGGGCGACCTGTGCCGTACACGAAATTGGAAGAAACCGTCCACTTATCGCTGATTTTGTGGGCCGCTACGATGGCCAAATCGTGTCGTGTATCAAACGGAGCCGGGTACCAGCGCCCGTCGTTCAGCGCGTCAAATTGCCTTTCGGTTTTGCTCAATGTGTAGCCGATCCACCCGGTGGTTTTTCCTTTTACTTTTCGTAAAAACAGTTCGACACCCTGCGAGTAGCCACGACCGAAGGTCAGAAAATTGTCCTCATTGTTGCCCACGCCGTCCGTAGGTTGTGTGTTCTCCTTGTACTCCACCAGGTTTTTCATGTCCTTGTAATACACCTCGACCGAGGCTTCGAACTTGCCGTCGTAGAGGTCCCGAAAGTAGCCGAGCGCGTATTGCCTGCCGAGCAGCGGCTCCACGAGGTCGGTGCTCGGCAGCCACACATCGGTGGGCAGGGCGAGGGGGGAGATGTTGGCCAGGTGGATGTACTGGTAGTTTTGCGTGAAGGAGGCCTTCACGGAAGATTTTTCATCGATTTTGTACCGCATTTGAAAACGCGGCTCAAATCCGAAATAATCCGCCACCCGTTCTCCGCTCCCGTAGCTCACGGTATCGCGGTTGTTGCCATTGGCGTCGAGGAGGTATCGGTTGAAGGGTCCTACATGGGCAAAACCCGAAAATCGGAGCCCGGCTTCCACGCGGATGCGGTCGCCGATGTCGAATTCATCGGCAATCCAGGCCGCGCCTTCGTGGCTGTAATACTGCTGCTGCACCCCGAGGTCAAATACAGTTTCGCCCTGCACGGCGCTGCTGTTGTTGGGGCTGATGTCGTGAAAAGTGTAGAGCACCCCGGCATTGATGCGGTGGCCTCCGAGGTAGAAGGTAAAGTCGGGTTGAATGCGGTAGTCGCGGATATCGCTGCGCACGCGAAGTTCGAATTCATCCTGCCCGCCTGTAAATCCAAAGCGGTAATTGGTGTACGTTCCTTTGAGGTTGAACAGCGCCTTCTCACCGATGCGTTTTCTCCACCCGGCGGTCAAGATTCGATTTCCCCAGTCCAAGTCGGTGCTGAACTCTGTTTGGGCACTGCTGAATCCGAAGGCATCATCTCCCGCATAAGCACTGATGTAAATATCGCTGCCCTCGCCGAGGTTGAAGTCGAGCCTTCCGTTGAGATCGTAAAAGAAATATTGGCTGCCGCCGAAAGTCGCGTCCTTGTTGATAAAGGGCCGCGTGAGGACGTCGATGTAAGTGCGCCTTCCGGAAAAGATGAAGGAGGACTTGCCCTTTTTGATGGGCCCCTCGAAGGTTGCCCTGCTCGAAATCAGCCCTACTCCGCCCCGGCCTTTAAATTCTTCTTTACTTCCCTGCCGCTGCCTCACGTCGATCACGGAGGCGAGGCGTTCGCCAAAATTTGCTGGCATACCTCCTTTGTAGAGTTGCACATCTTCGATGGCATCGCTGTTGAATACGGAGAAAAAACCGAGCAGGTGAGCGGCATTATACACCGGCGCACCGTCAAAGAGGATGAGGTTTTGATCGGGTCCGCCTCCGCGCACATAAAATCCGGCGTTGCCTTCGCCGGCGGCCTGTACCCCGGGGAGCAACTGCAGGGTTTTGAGCAGATCAACTTCTCCCATAAATGCCGGGAGGGTTTCGATCAGCTCCATGTCGAGGTTGGCGGTACCCATTTGGGCTCCTCTCAGGTGCTCCTGCCCTAGGGCTTCGATTTTCACTTCCCGCAGGGTTTGGCTGCCGAGGGCCACATTTGCGGTGCGCATTTCTCCGGGTTTCACCCTGATTTTCTCGCTCTGTCCCTCAAACCCCACGTACCGAACGGTGAGGGTGTATGCGCCGGGCTCGAGCTCGAGTTCAAAGTCGCCGTCCGCATCGGTGATGGCACCTTTTCCGGAAGGGTCTAATGTGACGGTGGCTCCCGGTAAGGTCTCGCCCGACTCCGCAGCGGTCACTTTTCCCTTCACCCCCGACTGCCCGCTCGCGCTGCGGTGCCCGAGGAGGGCCGCGGAGAGGATAAGCGACAGAATAAATGCCTTCGGAATTTTCATTTTTTCACCATGCCAACAACGGTACAATGCGCTTGTTGACCCACGCGGCCGCAAATTTCGTGAAAGCGGGCGAATTAATCCGGGTTGATTTGATTTTCGGCATGAACCTTTTACCGTCTTCTTACTTTTATCTGACGCTTGGCACGGTCAATTCGGCTGTAATAGTAAAAACCGGTTTGCTTTTTTCAGTACAGGTTGCGGAATTGCGGTCGCATGAGTCGACAATACGCTGTTTACAGGATTTGGATCAGCCGCAAGACTTTACCGCGCTGTGCAAATGTTGGAGTGACATCGGATTCACGAACGAGTAAGCAGTACGGCCAAATTTTTATTCCACTATAAGCACCCGTCCGCTGAAGCTGTTACCCGCAGCAGTACTTACCTTTAAAATGAGAAGTTGCGGGGAGATCGATGAGAGCTGAATTTCAACCCCTTCACTGCTCAGGTTTTGTTGTTGGAGGCGCCGTCCCCGGAGGTCAAACACTTCCACATTCGCGGGATATTCCGCGGCGTCAAGCGCTATGCGAAAACTTCCCGTGCTAGGGTTGGGATATGTTTGAAGCAAAGAAATTTGATTGCTGGAATGTTCCGAAGTGCTCAAAGTCAAAGAGGTGCCCCATTCTTCATCGGCCTTCTTGTAGTACACTAGCTTGCGCCATTCACCTCCGGGCCCGCTCGGAAAATCACAATCGTAATAAGGCCCTCCGAGGCCCGGATAGCATAAACCCCCGCAGCCGCTATGCATTGCGGGGCTGAAGCAGTCGTTCTCCTGATCTATTTCCAGATAAGGAGAGATGGTGCTGCCAATGCCGTGGGTTTTGAATTGACGGTCACCATTATGGCCCATTAATAGGTACCCCGCATTAAAGCCGTCCCCAAAAAAAACGGGGACATAAGGACGGGTGTCGAAAAGGGTGTCGGGGTGCACCACCATGGAACCTAAAGAAATTCCCTCATTGCTTGTGGGGTCCTCACCGGGTGGCACCAAATCACTGAATGACCACCACACACGCTCCACTTCGTACACAATGCTATCGGGATAGTCCTCCCGACTTACAAAGGTGATCGCCGATTTTGTCCAGCTTCCTCCTGAGCCCAAGTTAATGCCTTCATCGATATGGATTTCATCACCGGGCTCGAAATCCATCACATCCATCCAACTAAAATCCTGCCACCCGGCCTCGCCTTCTATCCCTTCGAGCTTTGCTGTCGAAGCGTACATCATAGTGGTAGGTGTAGCATTGTGCGGGAACAATGCCCAGAGCGGACTTTCGATCAGTCCAAATTCAGCGCCTATTTTTACCACGGACTCTTCAAACTCCGAAGTTCCGTTCAATTCATCATCGTATTGCATTTCAAAATGAATGCTCAACACAATGTCCGATTCACCCATTACTTCTTCTACTGCGAGAGAAGTGACCGAAGCTTCAAGAAACATACTGCTGTCGGAGGCGGTCCACGCAATCCAGGATTCACCCACATTTGCCTGGGTAATGATCAGTATTTCTTCATCAGTCGCAGTGATAATGCGGGTATCACCTTCCGGCGAAATTCGTATTTCCCTGCCCAACCATGAAGCATCGGACGCATAGCAGTCCCAGTCGTTGGGGTGTTCTGCCCTGATCATTTGCGGCTCAAACACAAAAACGGAATCGCCGTCCACAATGCTGGTTTCGATCACGTGGAGTGATGCGGCAGAAATGTGGTTGCCCATGCGGTAATACCCGGTCCGGTCGCTTCGGAAGAGTTGGTAGCTCTGGGCTTCGCACACCGCGATGGAGAAAAGTAAAAGCAAGGTGAGAATCGGTCTCATGACATTGGATAATTGATGTTTGACCAAAGTAATGTTTTCATCCGCAAATGAGCAATGGTCTGCAGATCAAATAGTCAATATCCTTGGAGTCCCAATTGCAGATTTATGAGAAATGGAAAGTTGTGGTGGCGGACTTTACCTTTCAGCGCGGGCAGTTAAGCCGAAGAAAGGGGCAATTCCGGCGCAAATAAAAAGGGGATGCCTTTGCGGCAGCCCCCTTCGTTTTCATTGTAGTCGGGGTGACAGGACTTGAACCTGCGACCTCACGCCCCCCAGACGTGCACTCTACCACCTGAGCTACACCCCGATTGGTGTGTGTCGATCACTATCGCATTGCTGCGGATGACCAACGGGGCGACAAAAGTAATCTTAAGATGCGATATTTCAAATTTTGTTTTTCGGCGGAATTGCGGTCGGTCGGACAGGTCTCGAAGCAGTAATTATTTGGAATACAAACTTCAAAGAGCCCAAATTTCAATTAGTCTGCAGGGAAGGCCGCTTAGCCGTGAACAAATATTTAACTTTGTGGTGAGGCGGGCAGCAATTATCTGCTCGTTTCAATTCGTTCTTTAATATTACTCACGTATTCAATTTCAATAATGGATAACAATAATTCCAAATTGCGCTGGATTGGCGTATTCTACGACGGAAACTATTTTCTTCACGTCAGCAACTATTACAACTACGTACACGAACGAAAAACCAGAATAAGCATCGCCGGACTCCACGAGTTCATCCGCCACAAAGTGGCTGAGATGGAGGGAGAGGCGACCAGCTATCGCCATGCCCAGATTGTGGACGCCCATTATTTCCGCGGGCGCCTGCCGGCGGGAGAGGCAAGTCAGCGTGGCAATCAGCTTTATTTCGATCGCGTGTTCGACGACATCCTCATGCACGAGGGCGTGACCACGCATTACCTTCCCGTACGCTCTTCGGCTTCGGGTGTCCGCTATGAAAAAGGAATCGATGTGTGGTTGGCCCTCGAAGCTTTTGAGCAGACTTTTTACAAGCGATTTGACGTGGTGGTTCTCATCGCCTCCGACGGCGACTACGTACAGCTCTGTCGGAAAATCAACACCCTCGGAAGCAGTGTGATGCTCATGTCGTGGGATTTTGAATTCACCGACGATTACGGCAACAGCCGCGTTACTCGAACTTCACAGGATCTGCTCAATACGGTGACCTATCCCATCGCTATGCACGAACTCATCGATAACCGGGTAGACAAAGACAAGTACATCACCAACAACCTCTTCGTTCCCAAATCGCCAAAAGCTGCGCCCGATAACCGGGTTTTTGCCGACTCAAAAGAGGACGAAGAGGGCGTTCATGTGAGCGAAATCCTTTCGATGAAAACCGGTTACGGCTTCATCAAGTTCCCGCCGAACAACTTGTTTTTTCACTATCAAAACCTCAACGGCGTTGATTTTAACGACCTCTCATCGGGCGATAAGGTACAGTTTGAGATTACCCAAAACGAGGACGGTGAGGATGTGGCTATTAATGTGGAATTGATCGAATAATAAGTGTCTGTCCATAAAGTCCGCAATCATGCATCCTGCTTGATCTGCGATCTGCCTTGCACTTCCTTAAGGCAGTCATCCCGCCGCGGCGGGACTCCTTGCTTTTTAGAACTACGTGCGCGTTACTATCAAACTTTATGATCCAGCCACTTGACTGTATTGACAAACTCTAATAATTGTATATCTAGCAGTTGGCGTTAATCGTCGGCGAAGCACTGCCGACCAGCCCTCTGCTAGGCATTGGCCGGGCTGTACTTTCCGCCGTACTTTTTCTCGACGTGGCTCGAGATGATGGGCAGGGCGAAATAGTGGAAAAAGCCTTTGTCGGAGTTGAAAACGTGGGTGTAGAAAGAAGCGAAGTTTTCTTCCAGTGTTTCGGCGATGTCGCTGTCGAGCTTGTGAAGCACCTTGTGGGCGGTTTTGACCTGGGCGCGTATATAGGTCAACTTATTCTCCTTGCCTGAGGGAAGTCTATCGTCCAACTGCTTGAATCTCTTGGCGAAGTTTTCATTGATTTTGAGGTAAAGTTCCCTTATGGATTTCGGTGCCGTGTAGGTGCGCACCCTGGCCAATCTGATGGCACCCTCGCGCTCCGTTTGAGTAATTTTACCGTCGGTGGTGTATGCGGCCAATAAGGCCATCCAGACAGGGGCATCAAGCAGTTGGTTTAACTCCTCTGACGTCAGGTTGTCGAAAGCTTCTTTGATTTTTATCATGGCGTGTCTTGTGTAAATGAGTATTGCTCTATCCTCTTTAAGTATACGAAAAAAAAGCCGTAGCCGAGTCTTTCCTGAGTAATCTTTTTTATAGGTCCGTTCCTGAACGTTTGTTCGGTGAATAATCTTTTTTTTTACACGTTATACCTGTTATCTCGGCTGTCTTTTATCTGTTTTTAGGGGGCCTCCACTAAATATCCATTATTCTAAATAGGTTGAAAAACAACGCATAACTAAATTAACTCGGTTAATGGCTTGTCTAGTAGACCTGTTTTCGGACAGCTATTTCCAGCATGGATTTTTTATTTGCATCGAACAGGTCAGGAATTCCCCGAACGGGGATTTTTTTGCCTATTATTTCAACAGTTTTTCAACAATCAGGGGTATTGTCGACTCAGGGTATTTTTTCGGAGACCGAGATCATTTTGACCCGTACGAGGATCTGTTTTTGCCTAAATATTTCAGGTCGTCTAAACCTCCGAAAGACCCTTTTTAAGCCGTTTACGGCACCTTCGGTTCGGCATCACAAGGCGAAAGAGCTATCTTCTAATGGGCGTGTAAACCTGGTTTCATTTTTTCGAGATGTTCGGCTTTGCGCTTCCGTTTTTTCACCTATTCAATTCATTCAGTGAACACCTAACATCAATCCCCTGATGACTAAAAAGTTTTATTCAATGACCCGTCGCCTGAACGTCTTGTCTGCAGTTCTCGCGGCCCTCTCTTTTCTTTATTTATCACCTGAAATCCGGGCGCAAGGCGCGATGCAGCTTGTTGTGGATGCCCGTTTGGCAGAAGGCCGGCAATTTAAACAGCAGGTGCTTTTTGAGTCCCGTACCGAAAGGTCGTCTGATGTGCGATCCAAATACGGTATTGCGCCCGAAGTACTTTTTGAAGGTACTGTTGTTCACCCTGCATCCGGTCAGCGCAGTGCTTTGTTGGTAGCTCAACCGCAGTTTGCGGCCTTTGAAATGCCAACCGGCGAGGGAGACCCTCTGGTGCTGCAGGTCTTTCGAAAGTCGCCTTTCAGCCCCGACGTGAGCCTGCAGGATGGTCGCATCGACGCGGATGCCTTTGCAACTGAGGCGGCGTTTTATCGCGGCGTGGTGGAGGGCCATAAGGGCTCTCTGGCTTCATTGACAGTGACTGCCGATGAAATCCGCGCCATGGTGGCCTTCAATGGCAACACTTATGTACTCGGTAAAATCAAAGATGCCGAAGACGGTGCTCACATTTTTTACCGCTCCGACGACCTCGCCCTCCCCGAGAATTTTTCCTGCGAGGTGCTAGGCGATGAAGTAAAAGAGGCGCCTGCCAACTCCATGGCTCCCGAAGCATCAAGTCGCACAGTGTGCGTTCGCATTCGGGTGGAAATCGACAACGGATTAACTGCAAACCTTGGAGGTGAAGCCCCTGCCATAGCTTACACCGCCGGCCTGTGGAATGAAGTGACCACCCTCTACGACAACGACGGAATCGATATCACGGTGTCTGAAATATTCGCCTGGAATGGCAGCAGTCCCTATTCGGGCAGCCTGTCGAACCGCTTGAATCAATTGAACAAAACCAGCCTGAATGCGGACCTTACGGCGCTGATCACCAATGTGGGTGGTGGAGGAATCGCATACATCTCCACGGTGTGTTCTTCCACTTTCGGGACCAGCGTCAGCAATGTGTTCGGTGTTTATCAGAGTGTCCCCACCTATTCGTGGGATGTGCAGGTTTGCGCCCACGAAATAGGCCACAACCTCTCATCGCGCCATACCCATGCCTGCGTATGGAACGGCAACAATACCCCGCTCGACGGTTGCGGAATTGCAGTAGGCTTTTTAGAGGGCAATTGTGGTACGGCGCCCATTCCGACAAACGGCGGAACCATTATGAGCTATTGTCACTTAAGCGCTGCTGGCATCAGCTTTACCCAGGGCTTTGGTGACCAGTTGAGCACCCGAATGATTAACTACATAAACTCGCGCTCCTGTCTCGGTTCTTCATGTGCATCACCCGCAGAAGAAGAAGAAGAAGAAGAAGAAGAAGAAGAAGAAGAAGAAGAAGAAGAAGATGTATGCGTCGACGAGCTCGTGACACTTGAGATTTCTCACGACGGACCTCCGAGCGCAACGAGTTGGGAGGTGGCCGATGATAACGGAGATATGGTGGAATCGGGCGGTCCATATACCGCCACACTCGGCGGGACTGTTTTTACAGGCGATCTTTGCCTGCCTGCGGGTTGCCACACATTAACCGTGTTCTCCGAAACAAGCAATGCCACCTATACCCTCACTGCCGCCGATGGCACAGTAGTTTCATCAGGATCGGAGTTCAGTGATTCGGAGACCACGGCCGTTTGCTCAGGTGATCCCGAGGCCGAGGTGAATTGCACTGATCCGTATCCCAAAGTCCAAAATGTCACTGCGACCGTTGAAGATGGCGGTGTGATGGTCAATTGGACGCCCATCCCCGGGTCTCTCGGATGCATGCTACAGGGAGGACGCGCGGGCTCTTCAGCTATGATTACGGCTACCATTATGGGTTCCGATGCCTCTTCATATTTCATTCCATCCGGCGAATTTCCCGCCAATGGCTCTTTCCGGGTGCGCGTGCGTTGTGGTTGCTCCCGCAACCCA
>JAIVHQ010000333.1 GCA_020200995.1 Flavobacteriales bacterium | reverse complement strand
TTTTCTCAAGTTTCTCATTCGTAACGCCATCAAAGGCAAGAGATGTAGATTGCAATCTCCATCCGGTGTACGTCGGATCGACCTCCCAAGACACGCGTTCGTCAGAACCGTCATCAAATTGGCTATTATCGTTGCTAACAAATACAATCTCAACAATGGCCCTGGTATATTGAGAACCCACGCCGAGTAAAAAATGATTAAAGTAAAGGTTTTGTGGGCTGGTAGTGGGCACCTGAAAGTAGGTTTCTCCTGTTATGGATGGAAGAATGGCTGCAAGTCCGACAAAGAAGTTATCGGTAGGGCCGCCGCTTTCGTTGTCTGTACCCGCGAGTCGATAAAAATATTCGCCTTGCGCTGCAGGGACGTCGTTGGCCCGACCAGACGAAGGGGTGAGCTCAAACTCAAAATCACCCAGCTGGATGCTTCCTCCTGCCGGGGTTTCGAAATCAGCAACCAAAAGCCCCTCGTAAATTTTAGCGCCAAGGGCATTGACCATTAATGTATCGCCATAATCCGCGTCCTCTTCGGGCACCGTGAGGGTAACAAGACATTCCTCCTCCCTGAAAAGCGGCAATTGGGTGGTACCTCCGTCCCAAACTCCGTTATTTTCACCAATAAACCTGTCAAAACCCTCAATGAGTTTGACAGAACCGGATTCCATTCCTTCAATTTTAATAATCCAGTTCACGTTTTTGTTAAACGCCGCCGAAAACGTGATGGTCTCACCTTCGCTGAAATTAGCACTGTCTCGATCGGCGCTGAGACCTTCATCTACCCTGAACGGTCCGAAACGGTCGACGAGGTTGGGCTCTTCAGGGGTATCATCGTGATCACAACCCGCAAGGAATGCTACAGAGATAAAAAGAAAGATCAACGTCTTATTGAAAAGTTTCATGGGTAAAATGTGTTTGGCGGTTTAATCAGAAGTACATGTTATAAAGTACAAAGAACTGATTCAAATTGAAATCGTTGGGATTGTTGTCACCTTTTCGCGAATTAAAGGCGTGGTATTGTAAGGTCAGATAAACCCCTTCTTTAAAAGTGTAGCGAAAACCACCTGCGTACAATTGTTCCTGGTCATCGAAGTCAACGCCGTTATTCGTGCGATTAAAGTCAATTACTTCGTTAAATTGATCGATGCGGGGCAAAAACTCGTTGCCTTGGGCCTGAAGGAATTTCACCCCGAGTAATACATCGAAACCTTGAAACAGCTCGGATTCAAAACCAAGCTCTACAAGGTTTGAAACCAAATCGACCTGCTCCACTTCCACTCCACCGCGCTGGGTGGATTCGTACTGGTAGCCCAGTGTAAAGCGCTGCTTGCGCTCCCAATCCAAATAATCGTGAATATTCACATTTGCGGAAGCGCGCAGCAGCAAGAAGTCTTTCAGCTCTTCAGTACCCTGCCCGCGAATTTCGCTCATCAACGCCCCGTCGAGCCGGGCATTTACGGGGTCACTGTCATTTCCCTGCTCGGCGCTAAAACGTGCGCCGCGGCGGTTGGGAGTTGCAATACCGTAGGGCATGGTGTTGGTGAATCGCGGGTCATAAGGCATGAGCACATCATTCAGTTCAAAGGTGTAAATGGCGCGGTCGCGCGTGATGTCAAACAACGACAAGGGCCGTATATTCTGATCAGCTCCGAGTCGGTCATAAAAGGCTTTTTCGTTTCGAAGGTCAATGCGGCGGCTTGAGCGGCCATGCTGAAATAATCAGGACCAACATCTACGAACGATCCCCGAACCGTTACTTTGGGTTCGCGGAGTTCGAATTTTAATCCGGCCTCCAGAAAGACAGCATCGCGGCTGAAATACGACAGAGAATCATCTTTTTCTTCGATAGACGACATACCCGTCTCTCCGAGAAAACTCAGGGCGTATTCGTCATTTCTAAATATTTGCAAGTTCCAGTTAAAACTACTCACAGTATTGCGAATACCCCTTGTGACTTCGCCCATCCTGCGGTCGTCGAAGGTGTGCACAAAATTAAATCCAAAGTCGGCAGTCATGCCCAGGTCCTCATCGATGGTACGGGTAGAGAAATTGGCCTGACCACCAGTGGTGAAGCGAGATGGCAATGTGAAGAAGTCTGTGCCACGAATGCGTGAAATGAAGGCATTGAAATCGGCGTCTTTCAATATGCGCGTAAAGCCGAGACCGAGATCGAGCTTGGCACCCTGCATCCTCCGCGTGTTGCCATCTCCATAAAATTGCTCGTAGTGGATCACGTCGCGCTGTGGCTTAAATGCCTCGGGCAGGTTGACACTTCCCTCCTCGTCGAAATTATAAAAAGTGTAAGGCGTCATCGCCAGATCCATGTCGCCGACGTGGTATTTGAGTGCATCGGCAATCACGCCCGCTGCCCACAGCTCACGAACTTCGACCGACATACCCGCTCCGAAAAACCCACCAAACTCATTGCGGAGGCGGAGGATACTCTGAACCTCTGTTTTGTCATTAGGACTTGCATTGATTTGCAGGTCGAGTAGGAACTCTCCATCGGTCAGTCGACGTGCGGAAGTGGTATCGGTGTCCAGCACATCGCCTCCGAGTTTCGTATCCTGCAAGAGGGTACGGCCGAGACCATTGAAACGAACGATGGATTCATCCTCTTTCTGGTCCTTGTCGGTGGGCAGTGCCGAACCGTCCTGGGCCAATACACATGCCGACGGAAGTAGCACCAGGGCCGCAACAACTGCTAAAATACGGGATTTAAATACTTTCATGATTGCTTAGAAAAAGGTTTTCAATTCAATGGTAATTTCTCTACCGGCATACTTGTCAAGGGCAAAGCTGCGATCGCGGTAATTCATCCAACGGTGGCGAACGTAAATTCCGGCATTTTCGGCCACAGCCCAGTCGAAACCGATACCGACTCCTGTTCCGAGCTGGTCGGTTCCGAGATAGAAGATAAAGAAGTCACGGCCGAAGAGGGTGGTGCTGATTTTACCCTGCAGGTCAATCGAGTTAAAATACTTTCGGGTGAGCGCTTCCCCGGTTCCTCCGGCGATATCGGTAACACTTACAACTTCCGATACTCCGCGGAAGAAGGAAACTTTGCGGCCGTAAGGACCGAAAACCGTAGGTCCGGTGGCATTTTCCGGAAAGGGATTGTATATGCGAGACAATGCCAAGCCGTTCACGCGGTGCAGGAAGTTGAGCTGGGTGGACAATGCCTCGATTTCGCGGGCCACACCCCATCCCACATTAAATTTGGCGATGCCGTATTCAAAGCGTGCGTTGGCGTTGACGCCACGGCGGTTGTGCACGAGTTGATTTACCTGCGACACCTGCCCCCCCGCACCGACCGCTCCCGGGAGAAGACCGATATCGGCAACGATATCGGGGTTTGAGTTGGTAAAAATCTCACCGCTCTGGTTAAAAAAGTCTTTGCTTATTTGATACACCTGCACATCAACAGGCACTTTTGTGTATTTTTTGGGAAGGTAAACGCGCAGCATAAGCGCCTCTCCCCATCTTTCAGTATAGGTAGGACTCTTATAACTTCCCGCACCGAGCTCTCCAGTGATGTTGATTCCCTCCACATCAAGGTCAAGGGTCATGGTGTGCACCTGATAAATGCGTCTTTGATCAGAAAGACTGTCCAGGACGGCCACATTTCTCAACATGTTGTATCCGATAATCTGGTTTTTCCTGTCGCCAAATGTCTTTTGCACTTTACCGCCCGATACTATGCTTGGCAGCGTGCGGGCCAGACCTGCTATGTTGGAATAATCTGTGATTTGGCCGGCAGCGAGGTTGGGAGGGGGCAGAAACGGATCGGCGATTCCGCCCGGCAGTCCACCGGCCGGCTGGGTGCGCCCCCAGAACATATCAAAAGCAAAATCATAGGGCAGGGATCCTCCGTTTAAAATCAAGCCCTGAAACGCCTGGTTGTTCCAACGAAGGTCACCTGCAGCGGCTACGCCTGTATTGTAGTAATTGTCGTAGCGCGTGGTATTGTCAACACCCTCCCATGGGGTGCGGTCAAAAATGGTAAACCTGTCGAGCACCTGGAAAAGGCCGATGGTGAAAGAGCTGAGGTTGTACCAGTGAATACCACCCGCGCGGATACCGAACTTTCCGTAGTCGGTTCTAAAATTTCCGTAAAAGTTAATTCCGAGGTTGGTGGTAAATGTATTTCCCTCGGTGTAGTCGCCCAGGTAAGGGGTAAACATGTAGAGTTCCGTTCCGAAAGTGGTGTTTGATGTAGGTCTGCCCACCACATTGAGAGAAAGCATGGGCTCTCTGTAGCCATCGCCCACGCCGTATGCACGTTCGTAAGGGGCAAGGTTAGGGTAGGCCGTGGTCATGTTTCGACCATAACCAAATAAGCGATAATATCCGAATACACTAAGCTTTTGGTCGGGATTACGCAATTTTTCTCTGACGAAGGATTCATCATAAGCGATGCCCGCAATGGTGTGAAAATTATTCCAATCCAGTGGAGAATCGCCTATTACCGTGGTATCACTTGCAACACTTTCGGCTTTCTCATCTGCTTGCGCATAGGCAGTATTTGTAAAAAACACACCTATAGGTACCGTCACAAAAAAACAGAAAATAAAGCGTTTGTATAAAGCCATTTTCGGCATGTCGGTAATTCTTTAAGTCCTGCCTTAAAAAGCAGCACCCTCGGTTAATAATTGATTAGGGCAAATTTACCTCTCAAATGTTTTTGTGAAATTTTTTGACTACATCAACACTACATCTTCGCAATTTAAAGTGCGTCAAGAGTACATCACAGCCAATAATGTTGTACAAGGTACACGCTAAAGCCCGGCTTTTCATTAAAATTGTATGCACTGTTAAGTCAAAAACAAATGAAGGCAACACAAGCTATATTATCAGCTCTTTTTTGCGCATTCCTTTCGCCACTAAACGCGCAGGATATGGAAGGACCTGTAACCGTTGAAATTCGCGCGGAAAACGGCGGTTGGCAACTTTACAGAGGTGGCGAACCATATTACATTAAGGGTGTGGGCGGGCAGAGCCGACTCGACAAAGCCGTGGAATACGGAGCCAATTCCGTGCGCACCTGGGGGGCGGGCGAAGCCATCAATACACTCGACAAAGCCCACGAGAAAGGACTCACTGTGGTTTTTGGTCTTTGGGTAGGAGTAGAAAGGCAGGGATTTGACTACGATGACGGAAAAGCAGTTAAAGCTCAACTCGAGGCTTTTACCGAAGTGGTAAAAAAATTTAAAGATCATCCCGCCATCCTGATGTGGGGCATCGGAAATGAAAACGACTTGTTTTACTCCGATTTTAAGGTTTGGAATGCGATCAACGACATCGCCAAGATGATTCATGAAGTAGATCCGAACCATCCCACGATGACGGTTACTGCCGGTCTTGACGTTGCAGAGGTTCAGCTCATTCAAGAGCGCGCTCCACACATAGATATTTTGGGTGTCAACACCTATGCAGGGCTCATAGGCATTGACAAGGAAATGCGGAGCTTCGGCTGGGAAAAGCCATACGTCATTGCGGAATGGGGACCCAGCGGCCACTGGGAAGTTCCCAAAAC
>JAIVHQ010000332.1 GCA_020200995.1 Flavobacteriales bacterium | reverse complement strand
GTTTTTCTGGTGATAAACGAGCGTAGGCTTGCAAAAGGCATTCTTGCGTAAATGATCCAAAGAGAAATCCCATCTAGCAGCAGCGAGATTGGAGAACTGATTCAAGAAATCAATCTTAATGAAGCCTTCATGGAGAAAGATCCGCGCTTTCTCAAATAAAACGCAAATTTGTCAGAAGATTCTGTTCAATTTAAACCACTTCTCATGAAGCATTTTAAAACTGTGTTCTGCCTGTTTTTCATAGGTATTTCAACTATTCTCCACGCCCAAAACTGCGAATGGCTCACTGCCTCGGAGTTGGGCAGCAACGTTTCGCCGCAGGGCAGCTCCAACTTTGCCGTGCACTTTTTCGATGCCTCCAATGGCATTGCGGGCGGCTCGGGTGGAAAATTACTGCGCACAGGCGACGGCGGCCTGTCCTGGAACCAGGTCGAAGACATCCCCGGCAATACCATTGAAGCATTTTCATTTCCTGAAACCAACGTCGGTTACGCTGCGGGAAGTCAGGGGATGGTATTGCGCACTGAGGATGCGGGAATCACCTGGGAAGCATTGGAAACAAACGGATTCACCAATTTCAACGGTGTGTTTTTCACAAGTGTTGATCAAGGAGTCATCGTAGGTGCCAACGGCGCCGTTCGGCGCACCACCGACGGCGGGCAGACATGGGATGTGATCCCGTCGGGAGTGACATCCAACCTCAACGATGTGTTTTTTACAGACTTCGACAACGGATGGGCGGTCGGCTCGAGCGGGGTGGTGCTTCATACCACAGACGCGGGAGCCACCTGGACGGCGCAGGATGCTCCCGGCGCGGGAATCATCAACAGCGTGTACTTCACCGATAGCCAAACAGGCTATGCTGCCGCAAGCGGAAGCAGGGTTTATCAAACCACAGACGGCGGCGAAACATGGACTTTCGAATTTGTGGCCGCCACGATAATCACACTGACCGAAGTGTTTTTTACCGACGCCGATCACGGATGGGTGATGGGCTTTGAAGGCCTTGTGCGCATTACCGATGACGGCGGAGAAACCTGGACAGAAGGCGATGCAGGCACCACCTTGCGGTTTTACGACACTTATTTTACAGACAACGATAAGGGGTGGGCGGTCACCCAAAATGGCGGAATCATGAACACCCTTGACGGCGGCCAAACCTGGAGCCACCAAATCATCGGCAAGACCGCTTTTTTTGACGTCGCTTACATCACCGAATCAAAATTGGTGGCTGCCGGCAGCCCCGGATTTCTTTTGGTCAGCGAAAACGGCGGTGTGAACTGGGAGGTGAAATCCTATGGCAGCATCAATAATATGGAAGCCGTGGCCGTCTTTTCAGAAAACCTGATCTGGGCAGCAGGGCACAACGGCACTGTGGTGCACAGCAGCGACGCCGGCGATACCTGGGCGCCGCAAAGTACGGGGACCACTGACTTATTCCGCGACATCCATTTTGCTACCGGCGAAAAAGGATGGGCCGTGGGCAACCAAGGCGCCATCCACCACACCGCAGACGGCGGAGTAACATGGACGGAACAAACGAGCGGCACCACCCAAACACTGAACGCCGTGCATTTCCTTTCGGAAAATAAGGGATTTGCCGGAGGGCAAAACAGCACCCTGCTACGCACGAATGACGGCGGCCAAAACTGGACGGCTGTTTCACCCGGGTTTTCAAACCACGTTCTGTCTTTTTTCTTTTTAGATGACCAAACGGGATGGCTGTCGGGTGCCTCGGGCAACCTGAGCGTCACTACAGATGGTGGCGATAGCTGGACAAGTCAGCCGGTGGGTACGGGCAACTGGCTCTACGATGTGCACTTCATCTCTGAGACGGAAGGCATCGCAGTCGGCGGACTCGGCAGCATCCGGCGCACCACAGACGGCGGGGCCTCCTGGACTGAGGTTCCCAACCTCAGCAATCAGCCATACTACGCTGTGGATTTTCGCGACGCCGGGCGGGGCATCGCCGTGGGATCGGGCGACATCCGCCTGTACAGCTGCTGTCAGCCCTCTTTCGGTGCAGAAACTTACAGCGGCTGCTCCGGCGACGGCTACAGCGTGACGGTGGACGGCACCGTGTACGACGAAATGAATCCTGAAGGCACCGCATTTTTTCCGGAAGGGAGCGCAAGCGGATGCGACAGTACGGTAACCATAACGCTCGAATTTGCTCCGCCCGCCCAGGCTACGGATGAAGTGAGCGCCTGCGGATCGTACACCTGGATAGACGGGATCGAGTACACCGAAGACAACTCAACCGCGACCTATACCATTGAAAATGGTGCCATCAATGGTTGCGACAGCATAGTGAGCCTGGATCTGACCATCCTCCCCTCACCCGAGGGTGTGGATCAGGTGAACGCCTGCGGGCCCTTTGAGTGGATCGACGGGAATACCTATGCTGAAGACAACAATACAGCAATCTTCACCTTGGATGGCGCCGCAACAAATGGCTGCGACAGCATTGTGACCCTCGACTTGACCGTCCTCTCCCCTGCCGAAGGCATCGACGAGCTCATCGCCTGCGGTCCGATTGAATGGATCGACGGCAATACCTATTCGGAAAATAACAGCACCGCGACCTTTGCCCTGGAAGGAGCTGCAGCCAACGGTTGCGACAGCATAGTGACCCTCGATCTCACCGTCATCCAAATCAATACGGAGATCGTGGGAATCGACGCAGCGTTGATCGCGATTGAGGAAGGTGCAGAATACCAATGGTTTGAATGCATCGACGACGCGTTTATTCTGATCGAGGGGGCCGATGAGGCCACATTCGTAGCGTCGGAAAACGGGGCCTACGCTGTGGACATCACGCTGGGGCCGTGCACAGATATGAGCGAATGCCAGGAGGTGGTCGGGCTGAGCACTTTCGGCATGGCAGAGCCGAATTTCAGTGTGTACCCCAATCCCGCGATGGATGTGCTCTTCGTGGAATCAAGTGGAACGGGTAATCCTTTGCAACTGATCTTGTACGATATTGCCGGCCGGCCGGTGCGCTCGTTTCAAATCTCGGGAGAGCTCACCGCATTGCCACTTCAGGGCCTTGCTGCGGGCACGTACTTGCTGCGCAGCGACGCGGCAGGAACAGCGGCAGTTCGTGTGGTGGTTCAATGATTTAAAGAGTTGAGGGGTTGAAATTGATCCGGATCTGAACCCGGAGTCCGTCAGGTCGAGTGTTTTTCCCGGCCTTGTAAGGCT
>JAIVHQ010000228.1 GCA_020200995.1 Flavobacteriales bacterium | reverse complement strand
CTTTTTTAATTGGAGGTTAAGTCGGAGTGCACAGTACATTGTTCTGTCACTTCCTTTCTGTAAATATTTGGTTTTAAATACCCGGAGAGATTCGACTTTTTGCCTTCCCTTGTTTCCCAAAAAACTTACCGCCCCGCCACAAGGGTTTTATCACTCACTTCGACAGCAGCTTTCACAAAACCGATAAAAAGCGGGTGCGGTCCGGCCACAGTGCTTTTGTATTCCGGGTGAAACTGAACGCCGATGAACCAGGGGTGGTCGGGGATCTCGATAGTCTCGACAAGGCCGTTGTCGGGGTTGATACCGCCTGCCACCATTCCATTGGCCTCAAAGTCGGCCTTGTAGGCATTGTTAAATTCAAAGCGGTGGCGGTGCCTCTCGGAAATGAGCTTGCTGCCGTACACCTCTCGCACCAGGCTGCCTTCTTTTAGAGCGCAGGCGTAGGCTCCGAGGCGCATGGTGCCTCCTTTGGCCTTCACGGATTTTTGGTGGTCCATGAGGGCGATCACAGGGTGCTCAGTTTTGGGATCGATCTCAGTAGTGTGGGCATTATTAAGTCCCAGTACGTTTCGCGCATACTCCACAACGGCGCACTGCATCCCCAGGCATATTCCGAAAAAGGGAAGTCCGTTTTCACGGGCGTATTTAATGGCTTCGATTTTTCCTTCGATCCCGCGCTCGCCGAATCCCGGCGCAACGAGCAATCCCTGAAGATTTTCAAGGTTTTTGGCTACATTTTCGGCGGTTAGTTCCTCGCTGTGAAGCCAAACGATATCCACCCTTACCTCATTTTCGGCGCCGGCGTGTATCAGCGCTTCCACGATGGATTTATAGGCATCTTTGAGCTCGATGTATTTGCCGACAAGGCCTATTTTCACCTCGGCGCGCGGCTGCTTGTGGCGTTTTACAAAAGCCCGCCATTTGTCGAGATCGGCCTTGCCTGTACTTTTGAGGCCGAGTTTTTCGAGAACCACCTTGTCGAGCTGCTCTTTTTCCATCAGCATCGGTACGTCGTAGATGGTGGCTGCATCAATTGATTCGATCACCGCATTGTTGTCCACATTGCAAAATTTTGCAACCTTCAGGCGCAATTCTTCCGTGAGGTGATGCTCGGTGCGGCACACCAGAATATCGGGCTGCACACCCAACTCTAAAAGCTGTTTTACGCTGTGCTGTGTGGGCTTGGTTTTGAGCTCGCCGGCAGCCGCCAAATACGGCACCAGGGTGAGGTGAATCACCAGGCAGTCCTTGCCCATTTCCCACTTGAGTTGGCGCACAGCCTCAACGTATGGGAGGGATTCAATGTCGCCGACTGTACCACCTATCTCCGTGATTACAAAGTCGTAGTCGTACTCGTTGCCCAGCAGTTGAACACATCGCTTGATCTCATCGGTAATATGGGGAATCACCTGAACGGTCTTGCCGAGGTAGTCGCCGCGCCGCTCTTTGTTGATGACATTCTGATAGATGCGGCCCGTGGTAATGTTGTTGGCCTGAGAAGTTTCGATGTTCAGAAAGCGCTCATAATGACCGAGATCGAGGTCTGTTTCGGCGCCGTCTTCAGTTACAAAGCACTCACCGTGTTCGTACGGATTGAGGGTGCCCGGGTCAATGTTGATGTACGGATCCAGTTTTTGAATGGTCACGGAATAGCCCCTGCCCTGAAGCAGTTTGGCCAGAGATGCCGAGATGATGCCCTTTCCGAGTGATGAAGTAACCCCGCCCGTTACAAAGATGTATTTGGTCTTGTGACCCATGAGTGCCGATTTAGAAATTGTAACTACGGGGATCAAAATTAAGAATTCCGGCGGCTCCGTGAAAGGATTCTCCGGCATTCTTTTTCACTTGATTTTCTGAAGCCTCGACACCCGTGTACTAAGTCCTTTCACTTATCGACTTCGGTGGGGGTTGTCCTTTCCGGAAAACGGGCTAAACCAGGTCGCCGGCGTCGAGCACGAGGAATATTCCCGCCGCAATCAATGCTCCGATCACAGGCCCGGCAATCGGCACCCAGGCATAGGGCCAGTCGCTTTTGCCTTTTCCCGAAAGGGGGAGGAGGCTGTGCATGATGCGTGGACCTAAATCACGGGCCGGATTGATGGCATACCCCGTGGTGCCGCCCATCGACAGCCCGATCACCCACACCAAAAAAGCAACAGGTAATGCTCCCAAAGCTCCAAGGCCAATGGGAGTGCCATCGCCGAGCTCGGGCTCGGTGGCGTAGAGGATGACGATGATGAGCACAGAGGTGCCGATGATCTCTGAAAAAAGGTTGATCGGAAGGTTGCGGATGGCCGGGGCTGTGGCAAAGGGGGCAGATTTTAGTCCGGGATCGGGAGTGGCGTCAAAATGATCCTTGTACATCACCCACATGATGCCCGAGCCAAACATGGCCCCGAGTAGTTGGGCCGATGCGTATTTCGGAATCAGCGCCCAGTCGAAGTAGCCGGCCGCCGCGAGTCCGATACTCACCGCCGGATTGAGGTGGGCACCGCTGTGCGGACCCGCCACCACCACGCCGATAAAGACGCCGAGCGCCCATCCCGTGGTGATCACGATCCAACCGCCGCCGTGGCCCTTGGTTTTGTTGAGTACCACATTGGCCACAACCCCGCAGCCCATGGCCATCATCAGCGAAGTGCCTGTAAATTCTGCTGCAAATGCGTCCATAATTATTCTACCCATTGCTTGGCACGGCCAACGGCTTTGTGCCAAAAGTGAATGAATTTTTTCACCGATTCGATCGGCATTTCTGCTTCAAAGCTGCGGTCTGTTCTTTTCAGGGCATTCAATGCCTCCTGACTTTCCCAAAAGCCCACCGCGAGTCCCGCGAGGTAAGCCGCACCCAGCGCAGTCGACTCTATGTTTTCCGGCCGGGTTATTTTGCGGCGAAGTAAATCGGCCTGAAACTGCATGAGAAAATTGTTGGCCGCTGCGCCTCCGTCCACGCGCATTTCTGAAATTTCGGCACCGCTGTCTTTTTCCATCGCTGTGAGAAGGTCGTAGACCTGATAGGCGATGGCCTCCAGCGCAGCGCGGGTCATGTGGGCAATGGTGGTGCCTCGGGTGATTCCGAAAAAGCTGTATGGCCGCTCCGCCAATGAATACGCTGCCCTCGAGGGCATAAGTCACTTCCCCGCCGATCTCCCATGCCACAGTCGTCAGCAATTTGTTTTCTGACCGCACCGGCTTGTTCCCCGTGTTCATCATCATAAAGCAGCCCGTACCGTAGGTCGTTTTCGCCATGCCGGGCGAGGTGCAAAGCTGCCCGAAAAGCGCTGATTGCTGGTCGCCCGCGATGCCCGCCACGGGGATTTTTGCGAATAGGGTATCTCCCGAGGTGTGGCCGTAGATTTCGCTGCTCGACTTCACTTCGGGAAGCACGGACGGTGGAATGTCGAAAAGGGAAAGCAGCTCGGAATCCCACTGCTTTTCGTAAATATTAAAGAGCATGGTGCGGCTCGCGTTCGAAATGTCGGTGACGTGCACCGCGCCTCCGGTGAGGTTCCACACCAGCCACGAATCAACAGTGCCGAAAGCGAGCTCGCCGGCTTCGGCCCTGCGCTGCGCGTCGGGCACTTCATCGAGGATCCACTTCAACTTGGTGGCGCTGAAGTAAGCATCGGGTACGAGGCCTGTTTTCTTTGTGATCATTTCACCTTTTCCCGCTGCCTTCAGGGCATCAACTGCACCCGCGGTGCGGCGGTCTTGCCACACGATGGCGGGGTAAATCGGCTTGCCCGTGCTTCGGTCCCACACAATGGTGGTTTCGCGCTGATTGGTGATGCCGACTGCGGCGATCTGTCGCCCTTTGATGCCGACTGCCGCCAGCGCCTCAGCCACCACCGCCGACTGCGACGACCATATTTCGACGGGGTCGTGCTCCACGCGCCCCGCTTCAGGGAAGTATTGCTTAAAATCTTTTTGAGCTGTGCTTACTGTGCGTCCGTTTTGGTCGATCAACACGGCCCGGCTGCTTGTGGTGCCCTGATCGAGGGCGAGGATGTAGGTTTCAGTTTTTTTCATCGGGAGTGATGGTGTGTGCGGTGGCGGTTTTGGCAAATTCTTTCAATCTGTCTTCGACCCAAGTTCCGTTTTCTCCGAGTTCTGCAGCCATGAGTTCGGCCACCTTGGGCGCGGCTTCGAGGGCCGCGCGGGCGTCGAGAATCAGGAGACGGGTTCGGCGCGAAAGGACATCTTCCACATTGACGGCCATTTCGTTGCGAACCGCCCACACCACTTCTGCGGCCAAGTAGGGGTGGTTGGGATGAAGTTTTTCGGCCCATTCGGGCTTTTGGGCGGCCATGGCTTTTATTTCGGCGGCATCAGATCCGTAGGCGTCGAAGTGGCCATCTTTTTCTAAGGTGTATCCGTGAAGCCGATCTATCGGCCGGCTTACTTCGGGCAGTTGGGTTCCGGTTACCTCGGCGAAAGCTTTTACGGTGTCCTCGCCCATTTTCCGGAAGGTGGTCCACTTGCCGCCCACAATGCTCACGAGGTGGCTGTCGGAAACGATGACGCGGTGGCTCCGCGAAATTTCTTTGGTCATGGTGCGGCCCTCTTTCGGAGCGGCGAGCGGGCGCAGGCCGGCAAATACGGAGCGTACATCACTGCGCTTCGGTTTTTTGGCGAGGTATTCTCCGGCGGTTTTCAATACGAAATCCACTTCTTCTTCCAGAGCGCGGGGATCCGTATCCGGTGATTCGCGCAAGGTGTCGGTGGTGCCGACCACGAGCTTGCCAAGCCATGGCACGGCAAAAAGTACGCGTCCATCGGAAGTCTCGGGAATCATGAGGGCGTCTTCACCGCCCAAAAAATCGGTATCGAACACCAGGTGGATGCCCTGGCTGGGGCGGATACTTTTTGCTGCTCCCGGCTTGTCCATCTGAAGAATTTGGTCGGCAAATACGCCCGTGGCATTTACAACCATCTTTGCCTTGACCTCGATTTCCGCTCCGCTAATTTCGTCTTTTGCCGAAAGGCCCGCTACTTTTCCATCCCCGTCTTTTCGCAGGTCGGTCACGCCGCAGTAGTTAAGCAGGCATCCGCCCATGTCGGCACAGGTCCGCGCCAGGGCGATGAGCATACGCGTATCGTCAAATTGGCCGTCGTGGTAAATCACTCCGCCATCCAGGCCTTCCTGCTTGATGCCGGGCAATCGCTTGATGGTATCCTCCCGATCGGTAAATCGCGATCGGCCGATGCGGAGTTTGCCCGACATGAGGTCGTAGATTTTTAAACCGGCAGTGTATTTTAATCGGTCGAGGAGGCTGTACACGGGAATCACAAACCGCTTTACAGAAGTGAGGTGGGGAGCGGCCTTGAGCAGGTTTCCCCTTTCGCTCAGTGCCTCATAAACCAACCTGATATCGCCTTGTGCAAGGTAGCGCACCCCGCCGTGCAGAAGCTTGGTGCTTCGGCTTGAAGTGCCCTTGCCGAAATCTGATTTTTCCAAAAGCACCACCGAAAGCCCGCGCGAAAGGGCATCGATGGCCACACCGAAACCCGACGAACCACCGCCGATGATGGCAATGTCCCACGTCAGTTCCCCACACAGCTATTTTCAAATTTCGAATACCTCGCCGCGATCGGGAATCTGAATGTGATGAAACCCCGATTGCTCTAAGTGCGCCTTGTAGTTTTCCTGCACTTTTTGGATGCCGTGTACTAGAAAAAGGTGTTTGATGAGGTGGGGTTGCTGGCACTTCAGGTATTCGGTCATCTCGTCGCGGTCGCCGTGGGCGCTGTAAGCATCTATGGAGTCGATGCGCGCTTTTACATCGAGCTCCTTGCCGAAGAGCTTGATCTTTTTTGCCCCTCCACGTATGCGGCCACCGAGTGAACTCGGTTCGCAATAGCCCACAAAAAGGATGGTGTTTCGCGGATTTTCGATGTTATTGTTAATGTGGTGTAGAATCCGGCCCGCCTCCACCATACCCGAAGCGGAAATGATGATGCAGGGCTCATCGAGTTTGTTGATTTGCTTGGAGTATTTGGCATCTCGTACGTAGTGCAAATTCGCAAAACCGAAAGGATTCGCATCGCGCTCCATGTATTTGATAATCTCCTTGTTGAAATGCTCCGGGAAGGACTTGATGATATCGGTGGCATTGGTGCTCAACGGGCTGTCTACAAACACTTTGATGGGCGGGAGCTTGCCCTCGGTTGCGAGCCTGTCGAGGCTATAGACGATCTCCTGGGTACGACCGATGCTGAAGGACGGGATGATGAGCTTGCCTTTGTTTTCCACGCAGGTTTCGCGCACCGTGCGCAGCAGGTGCTCGGTGGTATCGCCGGCGGTTTCGTGAAGGCGGTCGCCGTAAGTGCTCTCAGTAATGATGACCTCGGCCTGCGGAAAAGGCTCCCAACCTTTGATGATTTGCTGATTCCGCCGTCCAATGTCGGAAGTGTATGCGATGGCGTGGGTTTTTCGGCCTTCTTTCACACGTAGGTTTACACATGCGCTGCCCAGAATGTGGCCGATGTAGGTAAACATGATGGTCACCTTTTCGTGCACCTGCTCCCATGAGTTGTAGGGCAGGGTTTTGAAGAGTTTCATGGTGGCGGCCACGTCGTCAAAATCATACAGCGGCTCGCCGTCGTCCTCATCCACGTGGTGTTTTTGCCGAAAGTTGAAATCACTCTGCTGGATAAAAGCCGAGTCGGCGAGCATGATTTCGCAAAGGGCGCGTGTGGGTTCTGTGGTGTAGATGCTTCCTTTAAAACCTTCGCGTACCAGCCTCGGCAAAAGCCCTGAATGGTCAATGTGGGCGTGGGAAAGTATGACCATATCCACTTCGGCGGGATCGAATCCGAGCTTTCGATTGCGGTTGTGGCGGTCATCGCGGCCCTGGTAGAGGCCGCAATCGAGGAGGATGGTAGGGGTGTCGTCGCCTTTCAGCAAAAATTTGGATCCGGTGACAGTGCGGGCGGCGCCCTCAAAGTGTATTTTCAATTTCGCGTGGTTTTTTCCGCCGTGGCAGGGTTGGAAGTAAAGGTATAAATTAAGGCTTAGAATAGAATTCCGACCTTTGGCATTCACTTCTGAAAACCTTCGAAAACACATGGACACCATTCACACCCAAAATGCACCCCAGGCCATCGGCCCCTACAGCCAGGCTGTAAAGCACGGCGATACCCTCTATATCAGCGGCCAGATCGGATTCGATCCCGCCACCGGTAAGTTTGTCGGCGACGACCTACAAAGCCAAACAGAGCAGGTAATGAAAAATATCGGTGCAGTGCTCGAAGCCGCCGGATTGGATTACGGCGATGTAATCAAATGCTCAATTTTTCTGCTCGATATGGCACGCTTTTCTGAAGTCAATGTCATCTATGGCACCTATTTCAAAGCGCCTTTCCCCGCCCGCGAAACCTTACAGGTGAGCGCACTGCCCGCCGGCGCTTTGGTGGAGATTTCGGTCATTGCCGCTCTGTAAAAAGGCCCTGGGACAAATTAGAGGCTGTCCGTAAAGTCGAGTGTCTGGTCTTTGGAGTCCGCTTATATGGCTTCGGCTTGATTTTCGAGCAAGACTTGCTATAGAACCCTAAAAACTGGCCTATAATTAGAGGCTCTAAATACACTCAAGTGGCTGGATCATGAAGTTCGATAGCAACGCGCACGCGGTTCTAAAAACAAGGAGTTGACTTAGGTCAATGACTGTTTTTAGAACAAGTGCAAGGCAGATAGCGGACTTTATGGACAGCCACTAAGACATGTGCTTTCGGTTGACGCCGTAAAGAATAACAAAAATAATCCCAATAAAAGCGGCGAATCCGTAGGCAAAACCAGTTACCATATTGAATCCCAAAATGATGAGGGGTATGACGATGCCGAGGATCTTCGCCCCGACGTAAACGGTGAACCCCTTTCTGTTCAGCTTGTACATCAAGTAAGCACCATAAGCTGAAAGCAAGGCAATTGCGATGGTGATAAATCCGAGTAGGTTGGCATTTTCGATGGACTTTTCGATGGTTTTGGAAAGTGAACCCATAAAGGATTCCAATAACTTAGCGGTGTTTGGATCTGCATCCTGCAGGGCTTCATCCACCCCTTCCATCATCGCGTGCCACTTTGTAGAATCGAATGATTTAGACACAAAAATGGTCGCGGTGCCGTCAAAAAGGTAATATGCGGATACGGCAAAGGTCAGGATACAAAGAACTGTTAGAAAAGTGGGGCGCTTTTGATCGCGGTCGTTAACTTCATCTACAATGTCCAAATTATCTCTGGTGTTGTCTAATTCACTGGTCATGGCAAAAAAGCTTTAAAGGTTAGGTTTGGAGTGCTCAAAGATGCACAGTGTTTTTCAGAATTCTCCGATTCGGTCGAAAAAAAGCGGTCATAAAGCAGTCACGTTGATGCCTGGAGGGTTGTTTTCCAGGTGTGAAAGCGTTCTGTATTGCCCGCAGGGTTTTGCGTAATGCTGTATTTCTTCAGGTGGGCATTGCCGTCGGGAACCAGGGTGAGGGTTCTCGTCTTGTAGCCCTTTTTCACGGTCAGCTCCACTGATGAGTTTCTCAATACCGATTCTGTCGCGTTCCTAAAAAAATCAGCTGCAGGCGTGCCGTTTACCGCTTCAATTAAATTGCCCGGCCAAAGTCCGCAAGTTTCAGCAGGAGAATTAGCGGCTACATAAATAACAAGGAGACCATTCCCGGGGGTTTCGATGTGTTTTTCTCCCCACCATGTTTCTTTTTTGTTGTCTCCACTTTCTTCTGACTTGAGCCCCAAAAGCGGAAGGGCGCCTTCTATGAAATTTTCAAGTGCACCTGTACCATCCACTACCGCTTCCCGCAATGCGGTCCAGGGTTTATTGGCTTCTTTTGCCAACGCTGCCCAGTATTCGTCTTCGGTAAAGCCTTGAGACGGATTGACGGTTTCGTAAAGTTTTCTCATCGCTTTCCAAAGGCCCGCATCACCATCTGTACCATCAGTAATCATGGCGTCACAAACGAATGCGAGCAATGCACCTTCGGTGTATATGCTTTGTCGCCTGCCTGGTGCCGTGCGTCCATAGCCATCCACCCAAGTGTCTATTGATGAGTCGGCGAGTGAGAGGTTGTGCCGCCCTGTATTCTGCATGAAGCGGTCCAGGTGGCCTGAAAGCTCCGTGAGAAATTCGTCGTCGTCGAAGACCCCGGCTTGCCACAGCATGAGATCGCCCATGTAGGTGGTTACTCCCTCGGCCACGTATCCCAACCGTGAGAATGAAGGGCCGGTAAAGTCGTACGGCGTCCAATCGGCAGGCCTGAGGTACTTCACGTTCCAGGTGTGGTAGAGTTCGTGAGAGGCTATTCCGAGCAAGGAATTATACATTTCTTTGGTCTCCAGCTCGGCGGCGGGACCCATCACGATCACGGTGCTTTTTTCGTGCTCTACACCGTGGCGGGCCCTTGCGGGTAAAAACAGCAGCAGGAAGCGGTACTCATCTACCGGGAAGCTGCCGAAAGCCCTGAGCTGTGTTTCTGTAAACGCGCGGAAGTCGCCGATAATCCCCTCCGGATTTTCGGGAAAGTAACCCGATACATCAATGTGAAATTTTACTCCCTCAACAATGTAAGAATAGTTTTTGAGATCGGCTGCGGCCAGCAATGGAGTGTCGAGTAGCTCCTGTAAGTCGCCTGCCCGGTACTGCAAAACGGAGATGTCGCCTTGATCATCTTCCGCCTTCAGGGTGGTGGCACAATCCCACGCTTCAGGCAGTGCAAGCGAGAGGGTAAATGGTTCTTTTTCGAGTCCTGTGGGGTAAAGCAAACAATTCACCGGGTTCACAAGCAATACATCCCCGTCGTAATACGTGTTGCCCGCTGTAAGGTCAGCGGCGTAATACTCGTATTGTACTGTTATCTCCTTGCCCTGAGGTGTCTCTACTGCGATGCGGTGCCCCGTGATTTTCCGGCAGGGCAGGGCCACGCCTTCAAAATAGGCCTTGATGCCGATATAATTTCGCGGAAAGTTGCCTCCCTCATAGCGGCCGGGGCGCCAGTAGGGTATTTGCAGTTCGGTTAGCGAGGAGGTCGCTGTAAATCGGAATGTGATTTCCAAAAGGTGCTTTTCGGCGGAAACCGGTCGAATTTCGAAGATCATGGGTTAGTGTTTGTTCAAATATATGAATACGATCAAACCGAGCGAAGCAATCTGTAATTTTGAGTGTTTGCGTTTTTTTCCCTTTCCGGGAAATATGCGGGCCCGATCCGCGGCTCGATCACGGATGCACCGTCATTTTCGGAAGGTGAGCTGCCCATATGGCGGGTGTCTCGGCGCGCTGCTTTCAACCAAATATTCTTACCTTCGCGATCGAAATTTTGACTTGAAAACGACAACCTTATGAAATACGACATCATTGTTCTCGGCAGTGGCCCCGGAGGGTATGTTACCGCCATTCGCGCCAGCCAACTCGGCTTTAAAACTGCTGTGGTAGAGCGGGAAGCGCTTGGAGGAATTTGCCTCAACTGGGGATGTATCCCCACGAAAGCGCTTCTAAAAAGTGCCAATGTTTACGATTACATCAACCACGCTTCTGATTATGGAATCAAGCTCCAAAAGCCGGAAGTGGATTTCAAAGGTATGATCGGTCGAAGCCGCGATACCGCCGACGGAATGAGTAAAGGGGTGACCTTTCTCATGAAGAAGAACAAGATCGACGTATTGATGGGCGACGGCAAGCTCAAAACCGGCAAAAAAGTCGAAGTGACCGACAAAGACGGTAAAGTCGCCGTGCACGAAGCCGATCACGTCATCATCGCCACGGGTGCGCGTGCCAAAGCATTGCCCAATGTGCCCATCGACGGCGAAAAAGTCATTGAGTACCGCAAAGCCATGAGCATGGAAAAGCAACCCAAGAAAATGGTGGTAATGGGCAGCGGCGCTATCGGCTGTGAATTCGCCTACTTTTATAATGCCATCGGCACCGAAGTGACCATTGTGGAGTACCTCGACAATATCTTGCCCCGAGAAGATGAGGAGGTTTCAAAGCAACTTGCTCGAACTTTCAAGAAGACCGGCATCAAAATCATGACGGGATCAGCAGTGCAAAAGGTCGATACTTCGGGCAGCGGTTGCAAAGTGACTGTTAAAACCAAGAAAGGCGAAGAAACCCTCGAGTGTGATGTGGTGTTGAGCGCTGTTGGTGTCGACGCAAATATTGAAAACATCGGCCTCGAAGATGTCGGAATCGTTACTGACAAAGGACAAATCAAGGTCAACGAATTTTACAAAACAAATATACCGGGATACTACGCCATTGGCGACTGTGTGCCGGGTCCCGCACTTGCCCACATGGCCAGTGCCGAGGGAATCACTTGCGTGGAGGCCATCAAAGGCATGAATGTCGAGCCCATCGACTACGGCAACATTCCCGGCTGCACCTACTGTTTCCCCGAAGTAGCATCGGTGGGAATGACCGAAGCCGAAGCCAAAGAAGCAGGTCATGACATCAAAATAGGGAAGTTTCCGTTTTCTGCCTCCGGCAAAGCCAAAGCTGCCGGCCACAGCGATGGATTTGTGAAGCTCATTTTCGATGCCAAGTACGGCGAACTCCTCGGTGGCCATATGATCGGCGCCAACGTGACCGAGATGATTGCCGAAATAGTGAGCATCCGCAAGCTGGAGACCACGGGCCACGAAATCATCAAAACAGTGCACCCTCACCCCACAATGAGTGAGGCGATTATGGAAGCTGCAGCTGCAGCGTATGATGAGGTGATCCACCTCTGATACACGAAAACAGATTCACCAAAAAAAATGCCCCCTCAGCTATATGCGGAAGGGGCATTTTTAGTTTGGTATGTGATTCAAAT
Source organism: Flavobacteriales bacterium (assembly GCA_020200995.1). Classification (GTDB taxonomy): domain Bacteria; phylum Bacteroidota; class Bacteroidia; order Flavobacteriales_D; family Cryomorphaceae; genus T3Sed10-241. The sequence goes on along the minus strand of JAIVHQ010000228.1, from coordinate 4,766 downwards.
CGTTACTGAATCACTTCTTTTTGCCCTCCCCGTTGCGAGATAATTCGTCAGCGGGTTATTTAATTTCCGAGAAAAGCGTTTGTCAAAACACCTGAGGAAGCGAATTCTTGGGCTTCGCGCCTGGCCGCGCTTTCCATGCGCTCATTGCAGTCGGGCAATTTGCCATTGGTGTTTTGGTATTTGCGAAGGAGCTGTGCGTATCGCTTTTCGGGGTTGTTGGTGACTTCGAAGGAGAAGTAATGCACACTTTTAAGGCAGTCGCTTTCGGGATTGGTGTGCGACAGCAATCTTTCTGAGATTCCCTGTTTTTGTGCCTTTCCGTAGTAAATAATCTTTTTCTTTTTGTCGTACAGGGTGTAAACCCCTCCGGCCTTTGCTGCGCTTTCGGCTATAATAGTCTCCAAAAACGGAAATAAAATTTCAGTTTGCATCATTAATATCGGTTAATGTGCAGATTAGGGCGATTAAAAAAGCGTGGTTAGCGCCGAAAACTGCACTTTGTTGTTGGTGGAATGAAACAAATCTAGCGAATTTTCATGCGCGGTGCAACTAAAAAGCGGCGGCAAACTGTCTTTTTTGTTCGATGGGTATGTAGTATTTGTCGATTACTGCCGATATGTTCCTAATGAGCATTCTGCCCTTCTCAGTGACAGTGATGCATTTTTCTCCGTTTTTTAGGGGAGCTATCAAGCCGTCTTCGGCCAAATTTTCCAGTGCCGGAAGGCAGGCATCCATGTAATTTTGCTCGGTTAACGAGGCATTTGACCAATCCGTTTTATGCCGACACATCAGGCTGAGAACGTGCCGTCCGATAAATATTTCCTCTGAATCAGAAAGGTGGCCTTTTACCGTTGGCAGCGCGCCCTCTGTGATCATTTTCAAATAGCCCTCTACTGATTTTGCATTTTGCGCATAGGCGGTTCCCGCATCTGAAATGGCCGATACCCCGAGCCCGATCAACAGATCGGTTTTCAAATCGGTGTAGCCCATAAAGTTTCTGTGCATGGTGCCGTTGATGTAAGCTGCGGTAAGGCTGTCGCCCGGCAAGGCAAAGTGGTCGAGACCGATGCCGGTGTAGCCCGCAGAAATGAAAGCATCCCGGCCGCTCATGAAAAGTTCGGATTTGGCGGCAGCCTTAGGTAGGTCTTTTTCACCGTAAGCGCGCTGCCCGGGGTGTTTCCAGGGCACATGGGCGTAGCTGTAGAGTGCAATCCTATCAGGGCGCATTTCGATCACCTCTTTCACTGTTTTGTTGAAGCCTTCTGCGGTTTGAAAGGGAAGGCCGTACACGAGGTCGTAGTTAATTGAACGGTATCCGATCTCCCGAGCCTCACGTGTTACCCGCATCACATCTTCGGGAGTTTGCTTTCGGTTGATGGCTTTTTGCACCACCGGATCAAAATCCTGCACACCGAGGCTGAGCCGGTCGAATCCGATGCGGTGCAGGGTTTCTAGGTGGAGACGGGTGGTATTGGCAGGGTGGGCTTCGAAGCTGAATGAGGCGTCTCTGCTCACCCGGCAACCTTCCAAAATTCCTGTCACCATGCGCTCGAGTTGCGCTGCTGCAAAAAAGGTTGGCGTGCCGCCGCCGAGGTGAATTTCTCGAATCACAAGCGGACCGGCTCCGGGAGCTGTCTTGGTTATGTGGCGTAGGTAAAGCTTCCATTCGGCAATCACGGCATCGATATAGGGGCCTTCCACGGCGTGGTTTACAGTGATGCGGGTATTGCATCCGCAATAGGTGCAAAGGCTTTCGCAATAGGGCAGATGGATGTAGAGTGCGATGCCCTTCTCCGTCGCGCCAAGGCTCACAGCTTCAGTGAACCTGCCGAGGTATCCATCGGTCGAAAATCCGTCAGTATTCCAGTGCGGAACGGTTGGGTAGCTCGTGTAGCGCGGTACGGGGGTGTTGTACTTTTCAATGAGGTTTTTCACGGCGCGCAGTGTTGATCGGGTGAAACGATGAATCCCGCTTCGGGACTCAAGAACGGAATGCCCAGGCCCAGCCCGCGGATAATAAAAAGGATGGCGATGAAGGAGGCGACATAGGGAGCAAACCGCAAAAGCGACCGCCTCTTAGCCGGCGATACGGCGCTGGTGCCAAAGGCGAGCATAAACAGGGCGGGCACGGTGCCCAATCCAAAAACGGCCATGAATAGAGCGCCCGATGCCGGGTGGCCCGCCGCAATGGCTCCCGCGAGGGCGATGTACACCATGCCGCAGGGCAAAAATCCGTTGAAGAAACCGATGCCGAGCACCGCCGATGCCCGATGGTCGCGGAGCCGCTTGGCCATAAAGCGCTGTACGCTGCCCTGAAGTGCAAAGATTCGTCCGTTGGCCTTGCCGATGATTCCCGACTTGGGGAGCCAAATTACCGCCAGCATCACCAACCCCGCAAAGATTGAAAGCCCTTCCTGGAAGTCGGTCAGTGAAAGTCCGTAACCCAATGTCCCGAAGAGAAATCCGAGCAATGCATAAGCCCCGATCCGCCCAAAGTGGTAGAGGCCGTAAGCCGCCGCACGGGCACCCGGGCCGCCGCCACCCGTGGGCACGGCCATCGCGATGGGGCCGCACATGCCCAGGCAGTGCAGGCTGCCCGCGAGTCCCAATATGAGGGCGGCGCCGAACATCAGTGCACTATTTCCTTTTTGATAAAATAATCAGTTCCTCCGGCTTCAAAGCGCACGTGCACTTTGTAGCGTCCGCGAATTCCGCGGGGTACAATGTTCATGGTGCCTTTGTCGTCGAGGGCCAAAACGTGCTCTTCGTCGAGGGCTGCTTTGTCGGGTTTGTAGAGCGATACTGTTCCGGTGGGAGCCATATTTGCGGGGAGGCCCGAAAAGTTGATGCTGATCTTGCCGTCGGAATGGCTCACTGCGGCTGTGAAAGGCGCATTTTCCATGTTGTGGAAGGCATCTTTTCGACCCTGGTATTTTACCTCGTTTTCGTAGTAATCTTCCGTCACCAGCTCGTGGTCGTACTGCATGCTCATGATGAGCATGGAGGTCATCCCCACCGCAAAGATGGTGTAGACGATGGCGATTTTATGTCCGAAGTTGATTTTCATAATTTCTCGATTTAAAGCGGTCCCGATATTCTGATTTTCACCCTGTCGAGGAGCCTGTTTTCACTGTCGTACACGCCGAGTTCGGTGCGCGCCTTGCCCATTTCAAATGCATCGGGCGGCGCAGATAAAAAGAAGGCTCCTTCGGCAAATTCCTGCTGCGGGAGCGAAGGTTGTCCACCGATCATTTGAAGTTCAAAACTGCCGTCGAGTGGTCTGATTTCGAGGGTCAGGTCATTGCCGCTTTTGTTGATAATTTTATAGTTGTAGAGGTTGCTGATGCGACCGTCATCCTGCACTTGGTAGAGCACCCCGGAGGTGCGCAATACGTTGGTTTCGATTTCACCGCGCAGCAGAATCAAGGTGGCGATCACCCCGATCAATGCCGCCAGAAGCACGCTATATGCTTTAGCCCGAAAGCTGAATTTAAACGGCTTGCGGGTTTCTATTTGCTCTTCGCTGGTGTAGCGTATCAGGCCTTTCGGCAAATTCACAGCTTCCATCATGCTGTCGCATGCGTCGATGCAGGCCGTGCAGTTCACGCATTCCAGCTGGGTGCCGTTGCGGATATCGATGCCCGTGGGGCACACGTGCACGCAGTGGCCGCACTCGATGCAGTCCCCTTTGCCGGTTTCGGAGCGCTCTTCGTTTTTCCGAAATTTTCCGCGAGGCTCACCCCTTTTATGGTCGTAGGCCACCACCACCGATTGGCGGTCCAGTAGTACGCCCTGCAGCCTGCCATAAGGACAAACATTGGTGCACACCTGCTCCCGAAAAAACGCAAATACGCCATAAAAAACCCCTGAAAATATGGTGATGGCACCCAGACCTGCCAGGTGCTGAGAAGGTGGCGAGGAGATGATGGAAATCAGCTCATCACTGCCTATGATGTAGGCGAGAAATGTATTGGCGATGATGAATGAGACGGTGAAAAAGATGGCGTGTTTGGCGGTTTTCTTCCCGAATTTTTTCGGGTTCATTTTCTCCTTGTTCAGGCGCATCTGCTGCTTCCAATCGCCTTCAATCCAATATTCGATTTTGCGGAAAACGCCCTCCATGAAGATGGTCTGCGGGCAAATCCACCCGCAAAAAATGCGACCGTACACCACCGTGAAGAGAATGACAAATACCAGAAAAGCTAGTGCTATAAGGCCGAAGATGTAAAAATCCTGCGGCCAGAATATTTTTCCAAAGAGCACAAATTTTCGCTCCACCACATTGATCATTAACAAGGGCTCTCCGCCGATGCGGATGAAGGGGCCGCTGAAGAGAAAGGTGAGCAGCACAATATTGACCACATTGCGCCACTTCGTGAATTTCCCCGAGGGCTTCTTGGGGTAAATCCACTTGCGCTTTCCTTCCTCGTCGAGGGTGCTGAGGGAGTCTCTAAAGCTTTTTTCTTCGAGTTGTTTTTCTACTTTTTCGCTCATTGCATGGCTGCAGTGGCGGATGGGTTTTCGGCACCGTCTTCTTTTGTGTCGTCATCTTCACCGCCGGATTTCTCTCCTTCTACTTGATTTGATTCGTCAGTTTCTCCGTCACCTGTTTCGTCGGGAGCGGTATACAACTCGCCTTGTGGTTCTTTCGGTGCAGCGGGAGTGGTTCCTTCCAGCGTTTTGATGTAGCTGGTCACCTGCGCCATTTCTTTGGGGCGCAATTGGGTTTGCCAGGAGATCATTCCTTTGGTGGGTACGCCGTACTT
>JAIVHQ010000133.1 GCA_020200995.1 Flavobacteriales bacterium | reverse complement strand
TGCCAAGTCCGTTGGCATCCCAGGTATAATTGGTGGATGAAAAAGCTTCGTTTTCCGTTTTTAACTTATTGATGGCGGCTGTCACTTTGTACAACCGCTGACGGTCTTCTTCTTCGTAATAATCCCAGCGCACAGGTTTGTTGGCAGTTCGACACCCTTCCTGTATGCTACCGTCGTCCGGGCAGTAATTGATGCTGTAATCGTATCCGAGTTCACCGAATTGCCACATCATTTTTGGACCCACCAAAGGAATATGAAAAGCCATCATGGCTTCGATCCTCGATAGCCCTACCGATTGATTGGTTACATTGTGTTCGGGATTAGCGGCATTACCGAATTCGTTGTTCTTATACTGCAAGCGCTCCTCGTCGTGGCTTTCGACATAGCTCACCACATGGGGCTCATTCCAGTTTCTCGTTTGGTAACTGGCCCAGTTCATGTTGTTGTCTTGGGCGTATCCCATGGTATTTTGGTTGCCCGCATTGTTCAGGTTGCCCCAAAGGAGGAAGCCCTCGTTGGCCAGCACAGTTTCTTCATTGTTGTCGCTGAGGTGCTCAAGTATCAGATATACTTCATCATCCACTTCGTAAATTTCATCCCTGATTCTGGTCCAGTGGTTTATACGGGCCTGATCGTACTGGTTCCATGCACCCACATTGCCCGGGGTGTTGTTCTGGGTAAAACCTTTGCTGAGGTCGAAGCGGTAACCGTCTACCTTAAATTCTTCGATCCAGTAGTGCATGTTTCGCTTCATGAAAGCCTGTGTGTGCGGCGAATCGTGGTTGTAATCATATCCCACATTGAAAGGATGCCTTTCCACTTCATTGAACCAGGGGTTCTCAGCAGTGGGCTGACCGAACGGGCCTGCCGAAGGATCGAAATACATGCGCACCTGCGGACTTTGACCGAAAGAGTGATTGAATACAATGTCAATCAAGACTGCGATTCCACGCATGTGACACTCGTCAATAAATTTCTTCAAATCGTCGGCGGGACCGTAGTACTTGTCGGGAGCGAAGAAAAAGGAAGGATTGTAGCCCCAGCTCTCATTGCCTTCAAATTCATTAACGGGCATGAGTTCAATAGCGTTCACGCCAAGGCGCTCAAGGTAGCCCAAGGTATCGATGAGTGACTGGTAGGTCCGTTCTTCGGTGAAGTCGCGAACCAGAAGTTCGTAGATCACCAAACGCTCCTTCGGAGGCCGCTCGAACTCTTCCACTTCCCAGGCGTAAGGCTGCTGATCGGTTTGGAGAATACCCACGATTCCTGTTGTTTTTCCGGCGGGGTAAGGCATCAAACCGGGGTAGCGATCTTCGTCAATCCACGGGTCATTCCACGGGTCGAGCACCTTGTGGGTGTACACGTCGGCGATGCGCATGTCTTCCTGATCAATCGAGTACTGAAAAGCATATTCCTGTCCCGGATTGAGGCCATCGATTTGCACCCACCAGCGGTTGCCACTCGGGGTTTTCTTCATGAAATAATCGGGGTTAAACTCCCAATCGTTGAAGTCGCCGACGGCGTAAACGTAGTCCTTAAAGGGAGCGTGGAGCTGAAGCACCACAGTGGAGCTGTTCACATAGTTGATTCCATCCTGTGTGCCGGGAGGTGCACTTTGTATTTGCGGCTCGCCCTGCACAATCACATACACCGAGTCGGTGATTACAACGCCTTCCGCATCGCTCACGGCCTCCATCCACAGCCAGTACTGCCCTTCGGCAAAACCGGTGAAATCCAGGTCAACGCTTGCCACTGTCGACGACGATACGCTCAACACATCGGTATCATTCCTGTAAAGCGTGATGGTGGCATCCTCATTGGTCTGAGCGGTGAAGGTAAAATCCGTGGGAGGGGTTAAAAATACCTGAGGGGAAAAGGGGGTCAAAATAGCACCGTCAAAACCACCTTGAGATATATTGACTAAAATATCGGTTCCATCAGCTTCGCGGCCTATGAGCTGCCCGTTCACATTTCTGAAAACGAATGCCAGCTGCTCCACCACATCACCAGGTTGGAGGTCATAGTAATCCGAGATCACAATGGTCTTGGTATGAATATTATTTCCTGCAAAAGACATGACCGCAGGAGCATCAGCAACTCCCCATTCTCCTTGCACGTTTTGCCAGCCGTCTTCCCCTTGAAGGATAACGCCGGAGTGCATGTAAACAGGAATGATGCCCGTCAATTCTCCGTTGCCTTGAGAAGCGTCAAAAATGATGGTCACTTCGTCATCTTGTGTTGGAAATGGTGGGTCGAGGGTAACCACTTGGGCAGAAAGGCTAAAAACAGCAAGAGAAAGAAAAAATGTGTAGATGGATTTTAACATGATGGTGCTGTGTGATGGAATTTATAGTGTCAAAAGTACACTCAAAGATTGAACCGGCCAATCTTTGTGAATAAAAAAATGGACGAATCTTTTATCCCTAATCTTTCCGGCCCCTCAACTCAACATGCCCTCTACAGGTTTTGATGTGGTAATGAAGTAATCCACTTCAGATGCTTTGTGCTGTAAGCGAACGATACGTATTATCCAAGCTCAATTCTTATTCGGGAATTCAGAGGTATGAAAACCTCATTTTGTCGATATTCTGCCATTGGCCGCTCGCGTACAACTTTAATTCCCAAATGGCGCGGACGGTGATCCCGACGACCTTTTCATGCATTATTTGGGCAACGTTCAACCTATTTCCGCACCACCTTGTGCACCACATGGCCGACCCTGAGCATATAGACTCCCGCAGCAAGAGGTTGTACATTCAGCGCTACACCCTGCCCCGAGTCGACCACCCTTCCGGAAATATCGTAAAGCACATACGGCATGTTCACATCCCAGCGCAACTCTCCTACCGAAGGATTGGGGTAAGGCGCAGGAGTGGATTCGGAGGCGGTATTGTCAGTACTAACCGTCATATTTGATGCTCCGGGGGTCGTCTCCGGAAAGAGCACCCAGGGCAGTCCACCATCCGACTGACGGCCCCACGAAATATCGGTGGGAATAGCGGGCACCTGCACGAGGTCAATGACCCGGATGCCATCGGGGCGGTTCTGAAACAGGTAAATCCCCTCCCCGCCTGAGCTCACTTTGAAATTGGTGTGCATCGAACCTTGTTCGATCTCATCATCGGCCCAAAACAAGCGGAAATCGCCAGGCTCCATGGTAAGGCCGGGGGTGGCCCAGTAATTCGGCGCGGCGTCTTTGTCTACCAGGTAGTAACCCGTGAGGTTCACAGC
>JAIVHQ010000227.1 GCA_020200995.1 Flavobacteriales bacterium | reverse complement strand
TGTACATCCCGTACCAAATCACAAACGAGATCACAAAGGCCATGGCATAGCCCGAAACACTCTTAAACACAACGCTTGTGATGCCTGATGAGTCGGCGCTGAACACGCTGAGCAGAAGGAAGGTGGTGGATACAGGCATCCGCAGCCTTGTAAGAATCAGTAGGATGAGCGGAGCGATAAGTTGAAAATAGCTGAAGTTTCTTCCGTCGGATGCGGGGTGCGGGTACTTCGTGGTGGCATCTGTGCCCAGGCGCTGATAAGTGACGTCGCCCTCAAAATAAAACCAACTGAAGCTTACCACGGCGATGAATATTCCACCTATGAAAAGCCAAAGAACCCACCACTTCTTGTCCTTGTTACTTTCTATGAAGGTGCCGATCGATTGGATGCTGTCATTGGCCACTGCAGCATAAGCGGCAAAGAAAAAGCCCAACCACATGGCCGACTCCCCGAAACCCACCATCACCTCGGCGAGAAGCAGCCCTGCAAGGACCACAATTAAAAAAAGCCTTTCCTTTGCGAAAAAGTCAAATACGTTGAGGTACAGCTTGTTTCTGTCCGTATGGGGTACCGGCTTCATGTGGCGGCGAAGATATGAAGGAATGATTCAATAAAACAATTCCCGCAGGGCCCGAAATTCGATTTCAGTGTTAAGATTACATTAAGACGGTGGCCACTGATTTAGGTGAGTGATTTTAAAATTTTAAAACTATACTAACTTCGGTAAGCAAAAGGTGTGCTGTCAGGCGTTCTCGGTTTGCATGAGAGCAGCCGACTGAATTAAAAATTTTAGACCCCGGGCAGATGAACTTCAGCTTAAAATTGATTTTCTTCGTAATTTCCTTCATTTTCTTTTTATCCATTTTCACACCCTCACAGGGATTTACCCAGGATGTCTTGTACAAAACCAACGGTACAAACGTTTTGGTCGACGTAATCAGCGCCGATGACGACGAAGTGGAGTTCAAGCTCTATGACGATCCGGACGGTCCTGTGTATTCCATTCGCGGTTTCAAATTGAGACGAATTCTCTACGAAGACGGAACCCTTGTCGATTACGGCAATCCACTTATTCGCAATTCAGATCGCGATGTGGTGGACTACGGACCGGCGCAGGGGTCTGAAATGAACCCGGCTACAAAGAATGAATACTATGTACAGGGAAGGAAAGATTCCCAAGCCTACTATACAAAGTATAAGGGGGCGGGCACAGGTGTGCTGCTTACGAGCCTCGCATCACCTCTGCTCGGCTTGATTCCGGCTGCCGCCACATCTTCGGTTCCGCCCAAAGACCACAACCTCAACTACCCGAACCGCGATCTCTGGGATAATTACGACTACCGCGCCGGATACACTGAGGCTGCCCGAAAAAGGAAAAACAAGGCTGTATGGAACAACTGGTTGATTGGCTTGGGGGTAAACATCATAGTCGCGTTGGCATTGCTTTCAGGCGAGTAATACGTTGCCGCCAATCAGCTTACTCTACATAGATTTCATCTGCAAAGAGCCATGATTTTCCGCCGCTTCCGGGGTGCCACTCGGGGCATGGGCCCGCATTGGCAGCCATGATTCTCACGTACCTCAATTCATCAGCGTTTACAACCTCGAATTCTTTAATTACTGCGCCTTCCCGTTTTCGCGGCACGGTGGTTTTTACGGTTCCCGTGTGTTTCCATGTTTCACCGTCTGCTGAAATCTCAAAGCGCACGCGTTTCGGCATCCAAATCCAGCTTTTGATGTCCTGCAAAAAGCCGATGCCGATCTTTTCGGGTGTGCTCAATTCGCCGAGGTCCACCATTGCGATTAGGTCTTGGCCTTCAAATCCCTGCCAACGCCCGGTGCGGAAGTTTTTGCCTCCGCGCTGTCGGTCTATCAGGGCATTGTCGCCTCCCGCTGAGTAGGCCGGGGCGTAAGTGCTCCCGAGCTCGATCGATCGCCTTAAATATTAGGCTTCCGCCGGCGGCTATATCTCCGTGGCGGATGTAGGAGTTCGGATAATTGCCTTCGTTGAGCGTGGCCGATCGGATGTAGGGCCCGGTCTTCACTCCATTCGAAGCGGTGATCGTGAAGGTCTTTCCGTTTTCCAAACGGATGATGGTTTGGTCAAAAAGCGGGGTGCCGATGGCATACTCATCCGAACCGGGATTTACAGGGTAAAAGCCCATCGCGCTCAGCACATACCAGGCGCTCATCTGCCCGCAGTCTTCATTGCCGCTCAGGCCGTCGGGATCGGTGCTGTAGAGCTCATCTGCAATTCGGGCCACCATTTCCTGGGTCTTCCATGGCGAGCCTGTATAGTTGTAGAGGTAGGCCATGTGGTGACTCGGCTCGTTGCCGTGGGCGTATTGGCCGATGAGGCCGGTGATGTCGGCCTGTTCTCTGCCCGCCATTTTACTCGATGCCGAAAACATGCGGTCGAGATGTTCTTCAAGTGCTTCGTAACCACCGTGCAATTTGGCGAGCCCTTCGATGTCGTGCGGCACAAACGCCGAGTATTGCCAGGCATTGGCTTCGGTGTAATTGAAGTTTACCTCGGCGGGATCGAAGGGCGAAAACCAGCCTCCGTTCATCCGGGCCCTGAAGAACTTCGTTTTGGGGTCAAACAGGTTTCGGTAGTGTTGGGCCCGTTCTGAGTATTCCCGGTGCACGGCGCTGTCGCCGATCATGGCGGCAAATGCGGCAATGCATGCATCATCATAGGCGTACTCAAGGGTTTTGCTCACGCTCTCGGGCTCTTCGGAGGCCGGGATGAAACCGTATTTGCGGTAAGCGGCCAGCCCGAAATGATCTTCTTCTGCCGCCGATATCATCGCTTTGAGCATGCGCTCGGTGTCAAATCCACGAATGCCTTTTGCATATGCGTCCGCGATTACGGGAATGCTGTGGTAACCTATCATGCAGTCGGTCTCATTGCCGGCGAGTTCCCACACGGGGAGCCGCCCGCCCTGCTCAAAGTGGAGGAGAAAAGTTTTCAGAAAATCTTCGGTTCGCTCGCGTTCGATGATGTGAAAAAGCGGATGTAGGGCCCGAAAAGTATCCCACAGTGAGAACACGGTGTACACGTTGTGGTCCGCGCGGTGCACTTTCCCATCTATTCCGCGGTATTCGCCGTTTATATCATTGAAGATGTTGGGTGCGAGCATGGTGTGGTAGAGTGCCGTGTAAAATACCTTTCGTGCACCAGGCTTTCCTCCGGTGACTTCGATTTTTCCGAGCTGCTCGATCCACTGCTTCCGAGCCCGCTTGTGAACCTCGGTAAAATCGTGTCCGAACACTTCAGCCTCCCGGTTGGCCTTGGCATTTTTTGCCGACACGGCAGAGATGCCTGTTTTTATGGTGAGCTCATACGCCGATTCAAAATGCAGGGCTGCTTTTGTCGGATTTTCGGGGGGGAAATATTCGATCCTCTTTACGGGGCGGGAGAATTGGGTGGCGAAGTACACGTGCTGCCGCTTCGCCCAGCTCCGCGAAATCCGAAAGCCGGTCAATTCGCCGTCGGAGCTCAAGTTCAGTCCGTGATCGAGCAGTTCGTCGCGGTGTTCCAAATCAACGATAACGTGAAAGTTCCCGTGCGCCGAAGTGTAGCGTTGTACCCCCGCACGCAGCGAGGCCGTGAGTTCCACCTCGATTTCGGGATCTTCGAGGTAAACGGTGTAAAAGCCCGGGGTCGCGTTTTCTTTTGATTTCCTGAACCGGGAGCCGTATCCATCATCTGGGCCGGATTCGTGGCCGTTGTTGAAATTCACCTCGCCGCGGGCCGGCATGAAGAGGATGTCGCCGTAATCGCTCACCCCCGTGCCGCTCAGGTGGGTGTGGCTGAAGCCGTAGATCACATCATCGCTGAAGTGGTAACCGCTGCACCCGTCCCATCCGTCGAGGCGGGTGTCGGGGCTAAGCTGCACCATTCCAAAGGGAAGCGCTGCACCGGGGTAGGTGTGGCCGTGTCCGCCCGTTCCTACAAACGGATCAACACAGTGGATGGGAGCTTGCTCAAAAAGTTCGGTCTCGGTGCAGGCGGTGGTGAGCAGACAGGTACACAATAAGAAGGTGAATCGCATGGGCCGGCTTTTTGTCAAAAATAGCAGGAATTTGCGGGATGGGGGTATCGGGGAGTTTTCAAGTAAGGGTTGAGAGGGTTGATGGCAGCTTCGTTTCTTTACGCAATCATCCCTACGCACCATCAGGACAGGATTCATCCCGGCCATCCGCTCGCCTGTTCAAAAATTCGCGGTTGAATCTCCCGCTCTTTCTCAAAGGTTGCCTAAGTTTGGGCTTCTTTAATTCAACCCTTGAAAATATCCTAAAATGCGAAGACGACTTGTAGCAGGCAATTGGAAGATGAACAAGAATTACCGCGAGGCGATGGACTTGTTTGAAAAACTAAACGAGGCATCGGCGGCCATGCCTGCGGAAGTGGACGTTATGATAGCCCCGCCCGCGCTTTACCTCACGGGTTTTGCGAAGACGAGCACCCGTAAAATCGAAGTAGGTGCCCAGGACGTGAGCCACCGCGAAGAGGAAGAAGGGGCATTCACGGGCGAGGTATCTGCCGCGATTTTGAAATCGGCCGGGGTGCGTTACGCGATTGTGGGACATAGCGAGCGCCGCCAATATCACGGCGAAAATGATGAGCTGATCGGGAAGAAAATTCAAGCATGCGTCAAGGCCGAACTTACCCCGGTGTATTGCTGCGGGGAGTCGCTTGAAGAGCGCGAATCGGACCGTCATTTTGAAGTGGTGCGCAAGCAGGTGTCAACCGCACTCAGCGGTTTTTCAGCAGAGGAGTTGTCCGCTCTTATTATCGCATACGAGCCCGTTTGGGCCATCGGTACGGGAAAAACGGCGAGCGCTGAGCAGGCGCAGGAAATGCACGCCGATATCCGGGCCAATGTGAAAGAACTCTTTGGAGCCGAATTTGCCGAAAAGGTACGCATCCTCTACGGCGGAAGCTGCAAGCCCGGCAATGCTGCCGAGATTTTTGGCAAGCCTGACGTAGATGGCGGGCTTATTGGCGGCGCTGCCCTTAAGGCTGAAGACTTCACCGCTATTATCGGCGCCGGATTTTGAAAAACTACGTTTGCTATTCCTTCCTTTGTGAGCCACAACAGCCTACGGGAGAAATCCTCACGGGCGAGCTCGCCGACATCGGGTTCGAGAGTTTTGCGGAAAGCGGAGCCTCCCTCGAGGCCTACATCTCTGAAGCCGACGACGATGAGCAGGCTGTAAAATTATGCATCGAAAGCCTTTCGACGGTAGGAGAGATCCGCTACAGCCGAAAAGTGATTCCGGGCCAAAACTGGAACGCCGTCTGGGAAGCCGATTACCCGCCCGTTCGGGTGGGCAGCGCGGTGATTGTAAGGGCGCCCTTTCACCCCGAAGAATCGGGATTTGAAACCGAAGTGGTGATCAGCCCGAAGATGTCGTTCGGTACGGGCCACCACGCCACCACACGACTTATGCTGGATTTCCTTTCGGAAATAAATCTGACGGGAAAGCGCGTGCTCGACATGGGCTGCGGCACCGGTGTGCTGGCTGCAGCTGCGATGCTGCGCGGAGCTGATTTTGCCAAAGCGGTTGACATTGAAGACATCGCGGTAGAAAATACCCGCGAGAATGCCGCCCTCAACAATGTACAAATCACTGTTGAAAAGGGGGGTGCCGACACCTGCGGTAACGACACCTTCGATATTATCTTAGCCAATATCAACAAGAATGTTCTTCGCGCCGATATGGGCACCTATGCCAAGGCATTGGCCCAGGGAGGTGCGCTGCTGTTGAGCGGTTTTTTTGACTCCGACGCGGATGAACTCACCGAAGCCGCCGGCGATTGCGGTCTGAAATTTGAAGCGATGCGCAATGAAGACGGTTGGGCTTCGTTGAAACTCAATAAAAAGGCATGATCCTACGCAAGGTTATAATCTTTACGCTTTTTCTCACCTTTTCGGGCACAGCCTTTTCTCAAGTGTTTAAAGGATTTACCCGCGAGCCCGAAGCCTTTTGCGATGAACTCTACAAGGTATTCAGCGATGTTGACAAGAAAGATGCGAAAGCACTTTTTGACGATCGATTTACCCCGTTTTGGACCATGGGCAACACTTATTCCGAAGCCGAGCAGGAGCGGATTTACGACATCGCCGACTTGCTTCAAAAGAAAAGGTTTCGTCCATTCCCGTTTATAGAATATTACCTCACGAGCCTCATGGCTTTCCCGGGTTCGCCTCAGGAAGGAGAGGGCTTCGACACCTGGCTCAATACCCTGGAGTACCTTTCCGGTAAAAGCAAGAAGGGTATGGAGGATTACCTCACCATGACCGATCTTCTGTTCAAAGACAACACCTTTTACTCCACGTCATCTTCTACCTGGAAATCCAACAATGCAGGTTGGCAATTTGCCTTTGACGGCAATGACTACACCGTTGTATTTCCCGAGCTCAACCTGATTTGCCTTGCCAAGGGCGACAGCGCTGTGATTTACGCCACGAGGGGAACCTATTTTCCGGCCACAGACAAATTCAGCGGAAGGGAAGGAAAAATCACCTGGGAGCGTTCCGAACTCGACCCCAATGAGGTGTACGCAGTCATTACTGAGCCCTACGAGCTGAGTATGCGCAGCTCTTTTTTCACCATTGAGAACGTGCAGTTTTTCAATAATTTTTTTCCAAGACCGCTTATTGGAACCCTGGAAGAGAAGCTGCTGGCGAATGTTACCCCCGACAAAGCGAGTTATCCTCGCTTTTCGTCTTACGACAAGAGACTGTCAATCAAGGATGTGGTGAAAGGCGTCAACTACAATGGTGGTTTTCGCATGGAGGGCCCCGACCTCAAAGGCTCCGGTGGCAGAGACGAACCTGCCACCCTGACTTTTTTGCGGGAAGGATTTCCGCAATTGATCACTTACGCCCAGTTTTACACCATAAATGAAGACCGAATTTCTTCGAGCGATGCCCGCGCAGTCATCCTGTTAAACAATGATTCAATAGTGCACCCCTCGCTGCAATTGCGTTACAACGATGACAACCGTCTGCTGAGTCTGATCAAAAAGGATGAAGGACTGTCGCGTTCACCTTATTACGATTCGTACCATAAGCTCGATCTGTACTTCGAAGCCCTTTACTGGAATATTGACGACCCTGTGATCCGCATGGGAAACCTATTCGGGAGCACCGAGACGCGTGCGGCTTTCGAAAGCAGCAATTACTTTAAGGAGAGCCGGTACCGCGATCTGCAAGGCATTGACCGCATCCACCCGCTCTACGGAATCAGGCAATATGCGCGCAGGGTAAATTCAGATGTCGTGGACGCCGCTGAGCTTGCACGCCACATGGGCTCTTCGCTCGATCGCTACACCCACGTGCTGGTCGACCTGACCAATAAGGGTTTTATCAGCTACGATATTCCGAACGGACTGGTGGAGATACGGCCCAAGCTCTACGATTATATTTCTGCAGCAGCGCAAAAAATCGACTACGATGTGCTGCTCTTTAATTCTGACGTAAAGGATGGTAAGAATGCCGAACTCAACCTCGTGAATCTCGATCTCAAGCTGAGGGGAGTGCAGCAAATCCTGCTGTCAGATTCTCAAAATGTGGTGATCTACCCGGCGGGAGGCGAGGTGAACGTTCGTAAAAACAGGGACTTTAGCCTTGGTGGTGTGATCAAGTCGGGTCGATTTGAATTTTACGGTCAGGAATACTTTTTCAACTACGATAAGTTTTTGGTCGATCTGATTGCAGTAGATTCCTGCAGGCTTTACGTGGAAGACTTGCGACCAAAGTACAATTCCCTCAGGAGGGTGAAGAACGTCATCGAAGGGGTGGGGGGTACCCTGGAAATCGACAACCCGTTTAACAAATCGGGCATTCAGGATGAGTTTACCGAATACCCGATATTCACCTGCGACCGCCCCTCATTCGTGTTTTACGACAACAATTCTATTCAGCAGGGCGTCTACGAGCGGGAGAAGGTTTACTTTGAACTCGAGCCTTTTGTGCTGGACAGCCTGGATAATTTTGCCACCGAGCAGATCGCCCTGGAGGGTAAATTCGTTTCGGGAGGTATCTTTCCTGAGCTGGCTGAAACCATCGGTGTTCAGGACGACTACTCGCTCGGGTTTGTGCGTTCCACATCCGCAGAGGGGATGCCCCTCTACGGGGACAAGGCGGTCTTTAAGCGCGACATAAAGTTGAGCTACAGCGGTCTTCAGGGCGACGGTGAGCTCGCTTTCCTCACGGCAACATCCCGGTCTAATGAGTTTACCTTCTTCCCCGACAGTACCCGAGGGGTGACTGACAGTTTTGTAAATGAGGCCCGTGCGGCAGCGCCCCAGGTGCCCGAGGCCAATGCATCCGAGGTAGACCTCACCTTCCTGCCCGTGGCCGAAATGCTGCGTGCCGCAGTGATTAAGGAGTATATCAATATGTACGACGGACAGGCAGAGCTGAAGGAAGGCGCCCTTGAACTAACCAAAGGAGGTCTCACAGGGCTCGGAATCATGGAATTTGCAGGAGCTGAGCTCGAATCTGACCTGATCACTTACAGCCTGGAGTCTTTCGACTCCGATACGGCTGCCTTTCGATTGCTGGCCTTGCGCGAGGCCAATCTGGCCTTCAGCACCGACAATGTGAATGCTCACATCGATTTTGAGAACCGCCTCGGTGAGTTTAAATCCAATGGCGACGAAACCATGGTCGAGTTTCCTGTGAACGAGTACATCTGCTTTATGGACGAGTTCAAGTGGTACATGGACAAGAACGACATCTCGCTCGAAACATCGCGCGAGATGATGACCGATTTTGTCATTGATACAGAGCTCGATATGAGCCGATCAAACTTCTTCAGTACCAATAAAAACCAGGATTCACTCAACTTTATGTCGCCAAAGGCGGTGTACGATCTCGACACTTATACCATTACGGCTGACCAAATTCCGTGGATTCGCGTGGCTGATGCTAAAATCACTCCCGACAGCGGTCGTGTTTATATTCGCCGAAAGGCAAAAATGGACCCCCTCACCAATTCGAGTATACTTGCGAACTACGTGACCCAGTACCATACCATTGAGAATGCGGGAACCACCATTATGTCGCGCTTTGATTATGTAGCCTCAGGTGATTATTACTACACAGACGAGAACAAACAGCTTCACAAAATCGCCCTTACAAGTGTGACGGTCGATTCGAGTTTGCAAACCGTGGCCTCCGGACGCATTGGAACTGATGCGGCGTTTTTCCTCAGTCCTCACTTCGAATTCCAAGGTCAGGTACTCCTACAGGCCAATGAAAAGTTCCTCACTTTCGACGGAAGTACCCGCATCGTTCACGATTGCGAAAGGCTCGATCGAAACTGGATGAAATTCAGCTCTCTGGTAGATCCCGAACAGGTGATGATTCCTGTGGATACCGCGCTGTTTGATGACCGCGGCAATGATGTAGAGGTGGGAATAGCCCTCACACGCGATCCCTATGAGGTTTACGGAGCCTTTCTTTCCGCGCAGCGGTTTCCCGATGATAATTCAGTGGCGAGTGCACGCGGATTTCTATATTTCAATAAGAATGCACAGGCCTATGAAGTGGGATCGGAAGACAAGCTAAAGCAAAAGAGCCTTCCGGGAAATTTTGTATCACTCCACAAGGGTAGCTGCGCCCTTGAGGCCCAAGGCAAGTTTGATTTTGGCGAAAAGCTCGGGCAGTTTGGCTTTGATACTTACGGAAAGATCAATTACGACCCTGTTGATGAAAAGATCGAAATGAACACTTCAATGGCGCTCGACTTCTTTTTTAGCGAAGATGCTTTACAGAAAATGGAGAAGTACCTCAACGCCGTGCCCGACCTGAAACCCGTTGATTTCACCAAGTCAAATTACGAGTATGCGATTCGCGAGCTGCTCGGCCTGGAAGAAAGTGACAAGGTGATATCGGAACTCAGCCTCAGCGGCACAATCAAAAAGATGCCTGAACAGCTCAAGCGTACCCTGTTCATCTCCGACATCAAAATGGAATGGGATGCCACCATGGAGTCTTTCGTTTCGCGCGGAGACATCAGTATCGCATCGATTGGAAAAAATATGTTTTTCAGGCAAGTGCCGGGAAAGATAGTGTTGGAGAAAAAGGCGAGTGGCGACATTGTTCACATATATCTTGAGGTGGATGATGCCAATTGGTACTACTTTACTTACAAGCGCGGCCTGATGCAGGCATATGCATCTGACAAGGAGTTCAACAACATTCTGCTGGAGCTGAAAGACGATAAGCGAAAGAAGTCAGGGAGCAAAAAAGAAGAGGATTACACCTACATGTTGGGGTCCAAGTCCAAGCATAATATTTTCGCTGATCAATTCATGTTTTAAAAAGCCGCAAATTATTGGTTTCTTTAGGCGCAACAAATAAGGTATTTGCACGTAAGTGCCATACCCTTAAACTAAACTTTGGTGCCCCTCCCCAAATACGGCCCATATATTCTCGTGTTGTTCTTCTTCTTTTGTCTGTCCGGTCACGGTCAGTTCAGTGAGAAGGACTTATTCAAAGAAGCCAACAGCCTCTTCGAGCAGGGAAAGTATGCAGAGGCCATGCCCGGTTTTTCTCAACTGCTCAGCCTTGAGCCGGGGAATGTGGAATACAACTACAAATATGGAGCTACAGCACTTTATGGCGATCCGTCAAAGCGAGAAGAGGCCATTAAGTATCTCCGTTTCGCTGCAGGAAAATCGGGAATGCCTACACAGGTTCAGTACTTTCTTGGCAGGGCCTATCACTTGAACTATCAGTTTGCAGACGCGGTTGAGGCTTACAGCAAATTCGCAGAGAACGCCAGCCGAAGCGAGGCCCGGGACTTCCGAATTGAACAGGTAATCGAGACCGCACGCAATGGCCAAAACCTGCTCAGTCAGATCAAGGATGTGACGGTGCTCGACAAGAAAAAGAGCAATCAGCGCGAATTTTTCAGGCTTTACGACCTGAGCGATATCGGCGGCAAAATCCTGGTGACACCCGAAGCGCTGCTCACTTCGTACGATGAGAAGAACAACCACCGCTCCCTGATTCATTTCCGCGGCGACGGGACCACGGTCTATTTTTCCAGCTATGGTAAAGATGGCTCAAACGGACTCGACATCTACAGCGCACAGGTACTCCCCGGCGGCACATTTAGCGATCCCAAGCCCCTTTCGGGAAATATCAATACCCCCGCCGACGAGGACTTCCCCTACATGCACCCCGACGGCAAGACGTTTTACTTTTCGTCAAAAGGCCATAGTAGCATGGGGGGGTACGACATTTTTAAGTCATCATACGACCGCAGTTCGGGAACCTTCGCAAGTCCGAAAAACATGGACTTCGCCGTCAACACCCCCGACGACGATATCTTTTACATCGCCGATTCGCTTAACAGGTTTGCCAATTTTGCCTCGGGCCGCAGCAGCAAGCAGGGCGAACTCCACGTGTACAGCGTAAGCGTCAATATGGTTCCCGTGGAACTCACATTGGTGAAGGGAACTTTTGCCAATGCTGTAAATCCCGGCAAGCTCACCGCTAAAATTACAGTGATTGACGCCTCGACCAACAAGAAGGTGGAAACGCAGTACACCGATCCGAACACGGGCGATTACCTCCTTTCTTTTCCCAAGAGCGGCCGCTACAAGTTGTTTGTAGAAGCGCAAAACAGCGATCGCGTGCATTCGGGAACGGTGAATATTCCTCAGGGTGAGGGGGTATCAGCTTACCTGCAGGAAATGGAACTCGTGATGTCGGCGGCAGTGGAAAAACTGATTATCAATAACCTCTTCGATCAGCAATACGATGGTGACATCGCAGCCCTAACACGTGAGATGCTGCGCAAACGCGCCGAGCTCGAAGTCAATTTTGACGCATCGGCACCCGAACCCGAACCTGAGCCTGAGCCCGAAATCGAGGGTGACGATATTTCATTGGCTTACAATGAGGCGGGGTTCGGAGCGGGCATGACCAACGAGAAGGTACTGGCCGACGCCCGCGCCCGAAATGCGCGCTTTGAAAAGGCCCTCATCGCTAACAGGGCGAAGCAAAACGCAGCAGCTGCCGAGACGAAAAATGCACTTGATGACGCCCGTGAGCTGATGGAGCGCGCTGAGGTGCTGACATCCGGCTACGATGCCGAAACAGATGGGGGCGAGGCTGCATTTAAAGCTGCAAAAGGGCGGTGGGATGCCAAGATTGCCTTTGACAAAGCATTGGCGGCTGCAGACCTGGAAGCCACCCTGGCCGAAAAATCAGAGGTTTTGGAGGCCCGATTCGAAAAAGACAAAGCTGAAGTGGATGGCCTCGAGGCCGCCATAAAGTCGGGCGAATACGATGCAGTGCTGGCCGAGCTCAAGGCTGAGAACGAGCGGCTCAAAAGTTTTGATAAAGTCGCTGACCGCGTCGACATGACGGCCGAGGTGAGTTCCGCAGCCAAAGATGCCCGGAAAGAAGCCGAGCGATTCATGCAGCGCGCCGTCAGCATGCGAAATGAGACTGAAAAGCTGATCTCTGAGCGCAGCACAAAGCGAAAGCAGGTAGAAAGCTCCAAGGGGAAATCGGCACGGGAAGCGCAAGAGGCTTTGGATCGCCTCGATGCCGAAATAGCTGACAGCGAAACTGCAGTGGAGCGAGCCTTCAATACAGCACGCGAAAAGGAAACTGCAGCGAAGAGGGCCGAAGCGCAGGCAGTGATGATGAAAGAGCTCGACAAGGTGGATGAGGTGGCCGAGGGTGTTGAAAAGCCCGAAGTTGCGGAGTTCGAAACCATCACTTCCATGATGAACGACTTTTCGGTCGATAAAAATGTGGTTGAAGCCTATCTTATTAAGCATCCCGAAGAACTCGCTGCGATCGGGTCGGGCAATGAGCTCAGAGCCTTTGCAGCTGTTACCGGCGTAGGAGGAATTTCGGTCGAGGAGGCTGAAGACCTGGCCCTCGGGTCGGAACCAAGCTCTGCAAGACGACCTGGTCAAAGTCCCGAAGCGCGCCCTGCTGACGAAAGGCTTGCAG
>JAIVHQ010000331.1 GCA_020200995.1 Flavobacteriales bacterium | reverse complement strand
CCCATCCGCTTCGTGCCCAAGGAAAACGGCGATTGGGAACGTTCGGCCGTGAAGCAGGTGGCCTCGGGGCGCTTCGGGGTGACGAGCCATTACCTGAACAACGCCATCGAACTGCAGATCAAAATGGCGCAGGGCGCCAAGCCGGGCGAGGGCGGGCAGCTCCCCGGCCACAAGGTGGACGAGTGGATCGGGCGGGTGCGCAACGCCACGCCCGGGGTGGGCCTCATCTCGCCGCCGCCCCACCACGACATCTACTCGATCGAAGACCTCGCACAGCTGATTTTCGACCTGAAAAATGCCAACCCGGAGGCCCGCATCAATGTGAAGCTGGTCTCCAAAGCGGGCGTCGGCATCATCGCATCGGGGGTGGCCAAGGCCCACGCCGATGCCATCCTGATCTCGGGCCACGACGGCGGCACGGGCGCTTCGCCGCTCACCTCGATACGCCACGCGGGCCTGCCGTGGGAACTCGGGCTGGCCGAGTCGCACCAAACCCTGGTGAAGAACAAACTCCGCGACCGCGTAACCCTCCAAACCGACGGGCAGATCCGCTCGGGGCGCGACCTCGCCATTGCCACCCTCCTCGGCGCCGAGGAATGGGGTGTGGGCACGGCGGCGCTCGTGGTGGAGGGCTGCATCATGATGCGCAAATGCCACCTGAACACCTGTCCGGTGGGTGTGGCCACGCAGGATGAGGAGCTGCGCAAGCGATTCACCGGCGATCCGCAGCACGTGGTGAATTTCTTCACCTTCATGGCCGAAGAGCTCCGCGAAATCATGGCCGAGCTGGGATTTCGCACGGTGAACGAAATGGTGGGCAAGGTGGAAATGCTCAAGGTGAAGCAGCACATCGACAGCCGAAAGTACCAATCGATCGACCTGAGCCCGATCCTTTATAAGGAACCCGCCGATGCCTCGGTGGGGCAGTACAAGCAGACGGAGCAAGACCACGGCATCGCCGATGTGATGGACCGGGAGCTGATACGCCGCGCCGAGCCGGCACTTGAAAACGGCGGAACCGTGGAAGCCGACTTTGAGATCAACAACACCGACCGGGCCGTGGGCGCGATGCTCTCTTCGGTGATTTCGAAAAAATTCGGCGCCGAGGGGCTTCCCGACGGGGCGGTGCGCTACCGCTTTCGCGGATCGGCGGGGCAGAGTTTCGGGGCGTTCAGCGCTGCGGGGCTCGAATTTTTCCTGGAAGGGGAAGCCAACGACTACTTCGGTAAGGGGCTCTCGGGAGCGCGGCTCATCGCCGTGACGGACCGGAAGTCGACTTTTGCCCCGAGCGAAAACATCATCATCGGCAATGTGGCCCTCTACGGCGCCACCTCGGGCGAGGCCTACATCAGCGGGATGGCGGGCGAGCGATTTGCCGTGCGCAACTCGGGCGTGAAAGCGGTGGCGGAAGGCATCGGCGACCACGGCTGCGAGTACATGACGGGCGGCGTGGTGGCCGTGCTGGGCGAAACGGGCAAAAACTTCGCAGCGGGAATGAGCGGGGGCATGGCCTACGTGTACAATCCTAAAGGGGAATTTGCCGCTTCGGTAAACCGCGAGATGGTGGATCTCGACCCCCTGGAAACGGCCGATTACGACCTGCTGCACCAAATGATTTCCGACCACCTGCGCTACACGAAAAGCAGCCTGGCGGAGGGCATTCTGAAACGCTGGGAATCGGCGCGGCACCATTTCACGAAAGTGATGCCGAGGGATTACAAAGCAGCATTGCAAAAGCGAAAAACCCCGCCCGATGCGGCACGCGAACCGGCTGCGGTACGGGCCTGACAGACGGCTGCGCACCACCGAATTTCCGGAAAGGAAAAAAAACGAAAAGAACACGTTAAAACATTGAGACCATGGCCGACCCGAAAGGATTTATGAAATACACCCGCGAGCTGCCCGAAACGCGGGAAGTGAGCGAAAGGGTGAACGATTACAAGGATTTGTACAAGGACTTCCCGAAGGAGAAAACCGTGACGCAGGCCGCGCGCTGCATGGATTGCGGGGTGCCTTTTTGCCACAACGGCTGTCCGCTGGGCAACATCATTCCCGAATTTAACGAAGCCGTGCACGAAGGGGATTGGGAAGCGGCTTTCCGCATATTGAGCGCGACGAACAATTTTCCCGAATTTACCGGAAGGATATGCCCCGCGCCCTGCGAAGCCGCCTGCGTGCTGGGGATCAACAGCCCGCCGGTGGCCATCGAGCACATCGAAAAGACCATCGCCGATGTGGCCTTCGAGAAGGGCTACCTGCGCCCCGAGCCCCCCGTGGGCCGCACGGGCAAGCGCGTGGCCGTGGTGGGATCGGGTCCGGCGGGACTGGCCGCCGCCGATCAGCTTAACAAGGCCGGCCACAGCGTGGAAGTGCTCGAGCGCAACGACCGCATCGGCGGATTGCTGCGGTATGGAATTCCCGATTTCAAACTCGAAAAGCACATCGTGGAGCGGCGCGTGCACCTCATGGAAGCCGAGGGCATCCGCTTTCGCATCAACGCCCATGTGGGCGAAAACGTGACGGTGTCGGAATTGCTGAACAACTTCGACGCCGTGGTGCTCTGCGCGGGGAGCACCGTGCCGCGCGACCTGCCCCTTGAAGGGCGCGACCTGAACGGGATCTACTTCGCGATGGACTTCCTGGAGCAGAACAACCGCAAGGTGGCGGGCGACAAAATTTCCGAAAAGGAGTCGGTGACGGCCGAGGGGAAGCACGTGATCGTGATCGGCGGGGGCGATACCGGCGCCGACTGCGTGGGTACTTCTAACCGCCAAAAGGCCGCTTCGGTGACGCAGATCGAACTGCTCGAAAAGCCGCCCGAAGAGCGCGACCCGCTCAACTGGCCGAATTGGCCCATGGTGCTGCGCACCTCGACCAGCCACGAGGAAGGCTGCGAGCGGGCCTGGGCAGTGATGACGGAGCGCTTTATCGGCGATGAATACGGCAACCTCAAAGCCATCGAAACGACGAACCTGGAATGGAAGAAGAACCCGGAGACGGGGATGCGCGAGCTCACCAAAATACCCGGTTCGGAAAAGCAGCTCCCCTGCGACCTGCTCCTGATCGCTGCGGGCTTTTTGCACCCCGAAAAGGGCGGCATGCTCGATCAGCTCGGCGTGGAAACCGACGCGCGCGGCAACGTTAAAACCGAAAACTACCGCACCGCCGCCGAAAAAGTCTTTGCCGCCGGTGACATGCGCCGCGGTCAATCGCTGGTGGTGTGGGCGATCAACGAGGGGAGAGAAGC
>JAIVHQ010000226.1 GCA_020200995.1 Flavobacteriales bacterium | reverse complement strand
GCCCTGTAGATGGTGGAATTGTTGCCGGTCACGTCACTGAGATAGACCGACCATTCTGAACAAGACTCCTGTGCGTTTCCGACAAAGCCGAAGAGCGCAGCAGCGAGTCCCAGGGCAGCTGATTTAAAGTTGATGTTTTTCATAGCACTGAAAATTTTAGAATTGAAAAGTTTGTAATAGGTTGTTCTCATTGAACGGGACAAAATTAATACTTTAATCAGCACTTGTCAATCTTTTATCGATTAAAATAGGGTATTCGTCTAATATATCAAGCCAAGTGAAACCTTTGAGTCGGTCCATAAATGGCACTTCTTTCTATATAATTAATTGGCAACAAACAACTTAAATACATTTACTATGTGGATACCTTCACCTTTTCTAGCGGCAAAAAAAAATCCGCCTGTGGCGGATAAGGTGTTGAACATCATTGCTGTTACAACAGTTTATGATGCTTTCTGATGCGTGAGGACAGAGATGGCCTACGTTGATTGATGTACGCGCGTCGAAATGATTTTAGCGCCGTTTCTTCTGTGTGGATAGGATGCCCTGATTCGTTTGTTTAGAGCTTCAATACAGTTTGATTTTAAAGACTGATTTTTGAGGCACACGTCAGGACTCTTTTTTGTACGCAAAATTTTTGGCAAAAACCTCAAACGAGATTTCCCGAACCAAGTCTGAGATGCTGAACCATTCCATGGCAACCTCTTGGGGTTTGAGCTCTTTCGCCATAAAACGTGTGTGCAGTCCGTCCTGAATCGTTTCGTACTCCAGGACCAGTCCGTTGATATTTTTGAATTGTGGCAGCATGTTCCCTTCAAAGAGGTCGGTGTTGTAATATATGGCTAAGGTATCTTCGCCGACCACAGATATTGCCTTCTTGCAGGTCACTCCCAGAATCTCTTTGGTGTCTGAAGAGTGCTCAATATCATATGAGAGGTTTTCCTCCAATTGTTCAATATTGTTTTTGGTAAACACTACTTTAAACGATTCACCGAGGAAGCGCATCACGAGTATGCTTTTCTTTTCGTCGTCGTTGCAGATAAATATTTGTTGTCCACCGCCGCTCACATTTTGCTGAAAGCGCGAATTTCGCCCGTTGATGTACAGTTCGCTTTCGCCCGGAAAATGCGCCGCCAATGAAGAAAGGGAAGGGTCTTCGGCAGCGTAGGTTACCTCGTAAGTTACCTTGCCCTCAAATTGACCGAAGCCCGTTAAATAACTTAACAGGGACAGCGGAGCAATCAACCAATATTTGTAAATTTTCATTTTCTCTTCCCTCACTTATTTTATAATTCAAATGTTTCAACCAGCTGCGCCAGCTCCACGTCCATCATTTCTTTTGAGATAGATGTGTAATCTTCTTTTAGGTCAAAATCCTCCTGATTGATTTTCCGGGACTGAACGGATGTAGCTCTTAAACGCATCCGAATACCAAACTCTTCCACTTCATAAGCCATGAGAACACCATCTATATCATGATATTGGGTGCACCAATTCGGAGTTTTCATTTTGATCTTGTCTGTGTAAAAGACTTCGATCTCTTTCATATCAACTTCTTCAAATACAATTAAGGCCTTCTTGCATGCAATGCCTGCAATGGTATCAACATCATTGGTGTGAATCACCGTCATTCGGGGATATTCTGCGAGCATTTTAAGTATGTCGTCCTCATTCATCTTTACCTTTATCTTTTTCCGAAACACTTTAAGCTGATGTTCGAGGCTCTTGGTAGTTACATCGGCCACAATATTGTTCTTGAATACGCCGCCGGCGGTTTGAAAATTTGATGCAAACCCTGTTTCTTTAAAAGCATAGGTCATTTTGTCGGGTAGCAGTCCCGCCGTAATGCTTTCATCCCGCGATTCGGGAAAGGTGATTTCGTATTCAATCACACCTTCATTTATTCGTTGATCAAAAACCTGATCTGAAATTTTGCTGCAAGCAACTACGAGCGTTAGCATGATAAAAAAAGGAGCCATCCAAACCAGAGATACTGCGATACTGGTGACTTTCGTTTGATTATGTAAGGGGTTGTTCTTCACGACTGTGTTCTCTTTGGGGGTTGTGTTTTGTACACTTTTAATGCGCAATTAACTCATTGCAATACGGTTTCTGCGGCGAAGGGTTTCAATATCCGCCGTTAAATGAACTGTCTGCAGAAGGCAGTTTTTTCAGATTTTGGAAAATTGTGATGCTTTCGGGATTTCTCTTTTGAATCTCACCGAATCACGGAGACAATTGTTTTAACCTTTAACTACCTTTGCGCCGCCATCAGCCTACACTTTTTATGCTCGAATTACATGTTGTAAATGAAACCGACCGCTTGGAAGCGGTCGTGCTCGGTATTGCCGACTCACCCGGACCGGTACCGACTTTAGCAGAAGCCTATGATCCCAAAAGCAAAGAGTTTATTCGCCGCGGAGAATACCCCGTCGAAAAAGACATGGTTGCCGAAATGGACGCCCTGGCCGCTGTTTTTGATAAGTACGATATAAAAGTATACCGACCCGAGATTTTGACGGATGTCAATCAAATATTCACCCGTGATATCGCCTTCGTCGTCGGCGACACCCTCGTGGTGGCCAATGTCGTCAAAGATCGCGCAGGGGAGACTGCCGCCATATCTCACCTGATTGCGGAAATTGCCCCTGACAAGATTGTTGAGATGCCCGACGACGTTCGGGTAGAAGGAGGGGACGTGATGCCCTGGAATGGAAACATATTTATGGGATACTCTGAGCAGGAGGATTTCGAAAAATACCTCGTGGCCCGCACCAACAGGTCCGGCGTGGAGTTTTTAAAATCCCGTTTTCCCGAATGGGAGGTCTACGCTTTTGAGCTGGTTAAATCGGATGACGACCCTCGGTACAACGCCCTGCACCTCGACTGCTGTTTTCAGCCCATTGGCCGAGATCGGGCCATCATATTTCCGGAAGGATTCAAAAACGCTGCAGACGTCGACTTCCTGAGAAATTTCTTTGGACCTGATCGATTGATTGAAATCACACGCGAAGAGATGTACCAAATGTCCAGCAACGTGTTTTCTATCAGCCCCGACGTGATTGTTTCGGAACGGGGATTTACAAGACTTAATTCAGAACTCAGAAAACTCGGCTTCACGGTTGAGGAAGTTCCCTACAGCGAAATTGGTAAACAAGAAGGGTTGCTGCGGTGCTCGACCCTCCCATTGCGACGAAAGGCATGAACAAACAAATTACTTCGCACATCATGATGGTGCGACCCATCGGATTCAGGCTCAATGAGCAAACCGCCGTCAACAACTATTACCAAACCGTACTCAAGGGCCTCAGCCTCGAGGATGCCAATAAGCGGGCGCAAGACGAGTTCGACACCTTTGTAAAGAAGCTCAGGGATGCCGACATTAATGCATACGTATTTCAGGATGATGCCGTGCCCGATACCCCCGATTCTGTTTTTCCCAACAATTGGGTATCGTTTCACGAAGACGGGCGCGCAGCCATGTACCCCATGTACGCCGAAAACCGACGCGCAGAGCGACGCGAAGAAATGTTTGATATCCTCGCCGACGATTTTGGATTCGAAATCACCGAAATCGAAGATTTCACCCACTTTGAGGAGCTCGGCCTCTTCCTGGAGGGCACCGGCAGCATGATCCTCGACCGCCAAAACCGAATTGCCTACGCCGCCCTCAGCGAGCGCACGGATCCCCATGTTCTCGAGACTTTTTGCGACCGATTCGACTTCGAGCGGGTCATGTTTACCGCCAATCAAGCTGTCGGTGGAGAGCGGAAGCACATTTACCACACCAATGTGATGATGTGCCTCGGCTCGACTTTCTCAGTGGTGTGTCTCACTGCCATTGACGATGTCAGGGACCGCAAAGTGCTGGTGAATACCTTGAAAGAAACGGGCAAAAAGATCGTTGAAATTACCGAAGCGCAAAAGGAACACTTTGCGGGTAATATGCTCAACGTGGCTGATAACAATGGCAAGGAGTACTGCGTGATGAGCGAAGCGGCATTTAAATCACTGCGTCCCGATCAGATCGAAGCCATCGAAAAACACGCTACCATACTTTACAGCTCGCTCGATACCATCGAAGCCCTCGGCGGAGGCAGTGCCCGCTGCATGATGGCAGAGATTTTCCTGCCAAAGAAAAACTGAAGACCCATGTACTTGGAAAACCGCATCTCCGAAGAAATTGTCGAAGCCGTCAAGGACCTTTACGGCAAAGACCTCCCGCTCGAACAGGTTCAGGTGCGACCCACCCGAAAAGAATTTGACGGTGAATTTACTGTCGTGGTATTTCCCCTCACCAAGATGGCGGGGAAGTCGCCTGAGCAAACGGGAACTGATCTTGGCAACAAACTCATGGAATCGGGCGAATTGATCTCCGAATTTCAGGTGGTCAAGGGCTTTTTAAACCTCACCCTGAAGCCTGAGGTGTGGACCAAATTTCTATCCGATGCGCTCTTCAAAGCGGATTACGGTTTTGAGTCGCCGGAAAGCAAAGGCACCGTTGTGGTGGAGTACTCCTCGCCCAATACCAACAAGCCCCTTCACCTCGGGCACTTGCGCAATAATTTCCTCGGGTATTCGGTGGCCGAAATACTGAAGGCCGCCGGGCACAAGGTGAAAAAAGTGCAGATCATCAATGACCGAGGTATACATATATGTAAGTCAATGGTGGCATGGCAAAAATTTGGCGAAGGCGAAACGCCCGAGCAGGCCGGCATCAAGGGCGATCACCTCGTGGGTAAGTACTACGTGGAATTCGACAAAGTTTATAAAGCCGAGGTGGCCGAGGGCATAGCCGAAGGCAAAACCAAAGAAGAAGCCGAGGCAGAATCGTCTATTATGAAAGAGGCACGCACCGTGCTTCAAAAATGGGAGGCCGGCGACGCCGAAGTCTATGCCCTCTGGGAAAAAATGAACGGCTGGGTTTACAGCGGCTTTGATTCCACCTACAAGCGCATGGGTGTCGACTTCGACAAGCTCTATTACGAAAGCGATACCTGGGTGCTCGGAAAGGACGTGGCCTTAGAAGGCGTCCAAAAAGGAATATTCACCCGACGCGAAGACGGCTCCGTATGGGCCGACCTCACTGCCGACGGCATGGATGAAAAACTCCTCCTGCGCAAAGACGGAACCGCTGTGTACATGACCCAGGACCTCGGCACCGCCATCCTCCGGTACCGAGATTTTCCCGGTCTTACCAAGATGGTGTACACCGTGGGAAATGAGCAGGAGTACCATTTCAAAGTGCTCTTTTCGCTTCTGCAAAAGCTCGGATACCCATGGGCCGCGGATTGCCACCACCTCTCTTACGGAATGGTGGAGCTCCCTCAGGGGAAAATGAAATCGCGCGAAGGCACGGTGGTCGACGCCGACGACCTGATGGAAGAGATGGTGCAAACCGCAGGCTCCATCACCCGGGAGCTCGGCAAACTCGAATCGCTGTCGGAAGCTGAGAAAAACGACCTCTACGAAATGATCGGGATGGCCGCGCTCAAATATTTCCTGCTCAAGGTTGATCCCCGAAAGGGCATGATGTTCAACCCGGAGGAGAGCGTCGATTTCAACGGCCACACGGGTCCCTTCATTCAGTACGGCCATGCCCGCACCTGTGCCTTGCGGCGAAAATACGGCAGCGAAGTGAGCTCGGAAGTACCCGAGGTGGAACTCGAGCGTGTTGAGCGACAGCTTCTCACGAAGCTCTACTACTTTCAAAAAACAGTTCGCGATGCAGCTGAGGCGTACAACCCTGCGCTCCTTGCTAATTACATCTTTGAACTCGTAAAGGACTTCAACACCTTTTACGGTCGCGTATCAGTGATGCAGGCCGATAGCGAAGAGCTCAAGCTTTTTCGCATGCAGCTCGTTACCCTGACGGGCCGTGTTGTAAAGTCGGGGATGGGCCTGTTGGGCATCAACGTACCCGATCAGATGTAGCCTTCGTTTGCCGCAAGATTCATTACCTTTGTCGGCCTAATAATGAGGTTCCACTATGTTTGACAATTTAACGGAAAAATTCGACCGCGCCTTTAAAGTCCTTAAAGGACAGGGCCAGATCACCGAAGTAAACGTTGCCGAGACGCTCAAAGAGGTGCGCCGCGCATTGCTCGACGCCGACGTCAATTTTAAGATAGCTAAAGACTTCACCAACGATGTGAAGGAAAAGGCCTTGGGCCGCGATGTATTGACTGCTGTGAAACCAGGGCAGCTCCTGGTGAAAATCACCCAGGAATCGCTGACCGAACTCATGGGCGGAGAGCACGAGGAGATCAATATTTCGGGAAATCCCGCCATCATCCTCATGTCGGGCCTGCAGGGTTCGGGTAAGACCACCTTTTCGGGAAAAATTGCCAACTACCTCAAAAACAAGAAGGGAAAGAAGCCGCTTTTGGTGGCTTGTGACGTATACCGCCCTGCGGCCATCGATCAGCTTCACGTGGTGGGAGATCAGATCGGGGTTGAGGTTTTTTCCGACAAGGAAGAAAAGAATCCCGTAAAAATCGCCGAAAGGGCAGTGGCCCATGCGCGAAGCAACGGATTCAACGTAGTGATCGTCGACACTGCGGGTCGCCTGGCCGTCGATGAGCAAATGATGCAGGAGATATCCGCTGTAAAAGCGGCGATAAAACCCACCGAGACCCTTTTCGTGGTAGACGCCATGACGGGGCAGGACGCTGTCAATACAGCAAAAACATTTGATGAGCGCCTCGATTTTGACGGAGTGGTGCTCACAAAGCTCGATGGTGACACGCGCGGTGGTGCGGCCATTTCCATTAAGTCGGTGGTCAACAAGCCCATCAAGTTTATTGGTACAGGTGAGAAAATGGAGGCACTCGACCTCTTCTACCCGAGCCGAATGGCCGACCGTATCCTCGGCATGGGCGATGTGGTATCGCTCGTGGAGCGCGCCCAGGAAAACTACGATGAGGATAAAGCCCGCAAGCTGCAGCGGAAAATTGCCAAGAACGAATTTAATTTCAATGACTTCCTGGATCAGATCCAGCAAATCAAGAAAATGGGGAACGTCAAAGACCTCATGGGCATGATTCCGGGCATGGGCAAGGCCATGAAGAACATGGACATCGACGACGATGCCTTCAAGGGAATCGAAGCCATCATCATGTCGATGACCCCGGAAGAGCGCGACAATCACAAAATCATCAATGGAAGTCGCCGCAAGCGCATTGCCTCGGGAAGCGGCAATGAAGTGCAGGAAGTGAACCGACTCATTAAGCAATTTGAAGAAACGAGGAAGATGATGCAGCTTATGTCGAACAAGAAGAACATGGCCAACATGATGCGCCAGATGGGCGGCATGAAGGGAATGCCGAAGATGTAATCTGCACAAGGACCTACTTAAAAATACGCTGAATGGAAACGGGAAGACGAATAGACGGAAAGAAAACAGCGGGTGAAATACGGCTGGAAATTGCCGAGGCGGTTAAGAAAATGCATGCCGAGGGCAGGCGAGCCCCGCATTTGGCAGCGGTTTTGGTAGGCAACGACGGAGGCAGTGAGACCTACGTGAGCTACAAAGTTAAAGACTGCAAAGAGGTGGGCTTTGATTCCACCCTGATACGCCGACCTTCTGACGTTTCCGAATCGGAATTGCTCGAATTGGTGAAGGGTCTGAATGAAAATGATGAGGTTGACGGCTTTATTGTGCAACTTCCGTTGCCTAAGCATATCGACACCCAAAAGATCATTACGGCCATAAATCCTGATAAGGACGTCGACGGCTTTCATCCCGTCAATGTAGGACGCATGGTGCTCGGTCTGCCCGGGTACATTTCAGCCACGCCGTTTGGGATCGTAGAGCTGATCAAGCGAAACGGAATTTCCACTTCAGGCAAGCACTGTGTAGTGATCGGGCGGAGCAACATCGTTGGCACCCCGATGAGCATACTGCTTTCGCGAAATACCGAGTTCGGCAATGCCACCGTGACGCTTTGTCACAGCCGCACCCCGAATCTCAAAGAAATGACCCTTAGTGCCGATATCCTGATAGCAGCCACGGGGCGGCCTGGCTCGGTTACCGGCGATATGGTAAAGCCCGGTGCCGTCGTAATCGATGTGGGGACCACCCGTGTACCCGACGCCGATCGCAAGTCGGGCTACGCCCTCAAGGGCGATGTGCTTTTCGATGAAGTTTCGAAAGTTTCAAGCGCTATCACGCCGGTTCCCGGGGGTGTCGGGCCCATGACCCGCGTTGGTCTGCTCCTGAATACCTTGAAGGCTGCTACTGCGAATTTGCGGTAACTCTCATGCACTATTTTCGTTAAAGATGCAATAAAGTGGTCGACCCCTTAAACTTTGGTCGACATAAATTGTATATCTGTCGACGCTATGAATACGTATATCAGTGTTTTGAGAAAGCTTTCGCTGTTTTCAGTGGCGGTTTTGTTGTTTTTACCACTCGCTGCGCAGTACGGCCCCATGGGGATCGGAAATGCAGACGGTTCTGAGGCCCCGGCCGGAACCTCCCAGCCCAGGCTGCTTCTCTGGCTCGATGGAAGTTCTGTAACGGTCTCCAACAACCAGAATGTGATGGTTTGGCCCGATAAAAGCGGTAACGATCACCATTTCGTTTCTGAGAATACATCAGTTGCACCTGTTTTTAAATCGACGGGAGGTCCGGGAAACCGCTCATATGTGCAGTTCAACAAGGCGGACAACCGCATGTACTGCCAGAACTTTCCCATGTCGAATGATGGTTATTCCATATACTTCGTTGTTCGGAGTAACGACAACCGCTACGGCGTATTCAGTTACGGTTCTGCCGCAGATCCCAAAGAGCTTGTTTTGTACAATGACAACGGCCTCCGGGTTGACATGGGTTCGAGCACTCAGAACACTGTGATCAACGATATTGATAACGGAGATTGGGCCTACGGCGGCATCCTTCACGACATCGGCAGCTTCTTTTGGAATTACAGAAAAGTGGGCGAAAGTGAGTCAAACTCTAATTTTGGAAACGGTGAAACCATCAGTCCTACCGGAACAGCGGTAATCGGCAATATCCAACAATCCCTGAACGGCGGGTTTTTGCCCGATGATGCACTTGCGGGCGACATAGCCGAAGTAATCGTTTGGGAAGGTGCCCTCAACAGGGGGCAATCGCGTTTGATGCGTACCTATCTCTGGACCAAATACGGTGCTCCATTTAGGAGAAATGGCAACAATGGTTGGGATAAGTTCAGGGGATATGCCGCCGGAAGCGGAGGTAAGTATTACGAGCCGGTAGGAATAGGAAGAGACAATGGAAATCCCAATGGTGGACAGCATTCAGAGGCAAGGCTTAAAGGCTTGGTGCTTCGCGTGAATACCGGGCAGTGGACCCAGGGAAGATCTTACACGGTTGCAGGATATAACGGAGCAACCAACTCAATTGTGACCTCAGGAGTACCCGCCGGGGTAGACAACAGGTGGAGCCGTACGTGGGAAATCAATGGCGCTGACGGTAACCAGCAGGTACGCGTTGCGTTCGATTTTGGTGAAGGAATCAGCGGTGGTGATATACCCCAGGAGGCCGAAAATTTTGTACTTCTTTACAGAAACGGTACCACGGGAAATTTTACGCTCTTCCCGGAATCCAATATTATAGAAAAAGCCATTGTGGACGATGAAGTGGTGTTTACCGTTCAGCGTTCAAACATCAACACCAACAACCGCTATTATACCATCGGGACCACAAACGCGGGGGTCAGTTCCCTGGACGGATCCGCTTTGCGCACCTGGTATGCTTACCAATCCGGCAATTGGGACGACCCTTCTACCTGGACCCTCGACGGGAGTGCTTCGCCCACCTATGTCAATGCAGGTGGTAACATCCCCGGCACCGGAGATGCTGTGGTGGTAGGTTCAGGTCGCACGGTGACCTGCAATTTGAACAACCGATCACAAACTGTGCTGAAGGTCTTTGGAACTGTCGATTTCAACACCACAAGTGGTCACAACATGGGCACGATTTCGGGCAATGGAACGATCAGATGCGCAGGTTCCGGGGGCAATGGAAATTTTCCTGCGGGCAATCTCACCGCTTTCGCCAATCCCAATACCGGCGGGCAAACCGTTTTTTACGGAAGTGGATTCACCCAGACTGCCAACCTGGAGCTCAACAGGGTCAGGGTGGAAATGAATTCTGCTGCAAGTCAAATAACGATGGCGGCGAATTTCACCCACAACGGGCTTTTTGAAATTAAGACCGGAACCTTTCAGGTGAACAACGGCGCCAATGCCACACGAAGTATTGAAAGTTTCGGGAACGTCCTGATCGAGACACAGGGCAGAATACGGGTGAGTGGAACAAACAGGACCCATTCATGGACGTTTCATGGAGATTTGGTGAATGAGGGGGGTGATATTCGGTTTACCAACCGCACGGCACAGAATCATGGTTCTAACGACCCCCAGCGGGTCATCACCAGATTTGTAGATGGCACAAAAAACCAACGCCTGGTCGCGAATGGAACTTCTTACTTCTCTCAAATCGTCGTCAACAAGGGGTCCAATTCTACGTATGTACTGACGGTAAGTGCTGAGAATGCAGGTGATTTTGGACTGTTCGGAAGATCAGCACAGAACATGGGAAGTAGCGCTTACTTTAATGAGGGCTCACAGGACAATGCCCTCGCGTTGGTGAATGGTACCATTGAAATCAGAGAGAATGTTTTTATCCCATTGCACTACGGGGGTGGAAATTATAACATCAACGAGACCGCCACCTTGTGGGTAAACGGAGGAAGTGCCGGTAAAGGTCCTGTCCTCGTGCCGGGGGCGTCAACGGGAACAGCCATTGTGCCTTACGGCAAAATTCTGGTTACCGATGGCCTTTTGCGGGCCGATTGCGGTAGCGGAATCACTACGAGAAGCAACGGAATCATTCAGGTGGACGGTGGTGAAGTCTATGCTACGCAGATCAGAACATCTGTCTTCGGCCCCGCAAACGTTGGGGGCATCATTATTAACGGAGGATTGGTCGATGTAGACGGAACGCGGGCCGGCGGTCCTGCCAATAATTTTTACATTTTTAGTCTCACCTACACAGGTAACTTGTTTCGAATGACCGGCGGTACCCTGAGG
>JAIVHQ010000132.1 GCA_020200995.1 Flavobacteriales bacterium | reverse complement strand
GCCCACGAAAGAAGCCTGGTAGCTGATGGACTCTTCGTACTTGTATCCGTATTTGTCATTGGCAATTTGTGCCGTGCCCGTTTTGCCGGCGATGCTGTACGCACCGAAGCGGAGGTTGGAGGCCGTGCCCTCTTCACTCACCACACTCTCGAGCAGGGTCTTGGCAGTGGCGATGGTTTGGCTTGAGGCGATGGAGCGGTTGATAACCTGTGGCTCGATGTTTTTCACCGTGCGACCGTTGCGTCTCACTTCTTTCGCGAAAAGCGGCTTCACCATCACACCATCGTTGGCCACAGCATTGTAAAAAGTGAGGATCTGAAGCGGGGTCATCAGCGTTTCGTAGCCGATGCTCATCCACGGCAGGGTCACGCCGCTCCACGAGGGGTCGGTGGGGTCTTTGAGCCCGGGTTTGCCTTCACCACCGATCTCCAGTCCGAGCTTGCGGCCGAGGCCCATTTTGTAAAGGCGGTCCACAAAGCGGCGGGGCTCATCTCTGTAATGCTCATCAATAATACGAGATACGCCAACGTTGCTCGATTTCTGAAAAGCAGTGAGCACATCCACCTTGCCGTAGCCCTTGTTATTGCTGTCGCGCATGGTGCGGTCATAAAAGCGGTGGGTGCCTCGCTTGGTGTCGACGGTGTCAGTGAGCTTGACTTTTCCGTCTTCGAAAGCGGCCATCATGGCGGCCAGCTTGAACGTGGAGCCCGGCTCCGTGGCTTCACCCACTGCGTAGTTGTAACGCTCGGAGTAGGTGCTGTCGCCTGTCAGTGTGAGGTTGGCGATGGCCTTGATGTAGCCTGTTTTCACCTCCATGAGGACGGCACAGCCATGCCGGGCGTTATGCTTTCGGAGTTGCTTTCGCAGCGCATTGGCAGCCACATCCTGAATGTTGACATCGATGGCGGTGATGAGGTCTGAACCGTCGACAGGCTCCACCTCATTGGTGTTTTTTACCGGCATCCAAACGCCACCCGCGAGGCGCTTCTCGTAGCGCTGACCGTAACGGCCGCGCAGCTCTGTATTGTACGCGCCTTCGAGGCCTACGGGTGCCACTCCCTCGCGGGTGTAGCCCACAGTGCGTGAGGCCAAATCGCCGTAAGGCATGCGCCGCACAGTTTGTTTTTCAAAAATCACTCCGCTCGTGAATCGGCCGCGCCTCCACAGGGGAAATTCAGCGGCCGCTTGCACCTCATCGTACTCCACACCACCCTTCACGAGGTAGTAGCGGTTGCCGCTTTCAAAGGCATTTTTAAGGTCAGCTTTGTACTTGGCGGTAGACTTGTCACCAAAGAGGGCACTGAGTTTTTGCGAAAGCGAATCGAGGCTGCCGTAGAAATCTTCAGAGCTCAGGGCATCGGCGCGCATGTCCATGCGAATCTCGTAAACGGGAATGGAGGTAGCGAGCAGGTGGCCGTTGTCGGCGTAAATATTGCCCCGTGGCGGAACGATTTCGCGAAGATCGGTGGTGAGCCGCGCCACTTTCTGCTCCCACTTCTCGCCGTCCACGAATTGGATCACCACAATCTTGCCCACCACGAAAAGGGCAAAGAGACAGAGGCCAAGGAAAACGAAGTATGCCTTGTTTGTTATTTTGTTGCGCTCTTCCATCGTCGATCAGTTTTCCTGCGGTGTTTGCGGGGTGGAACGGATTACGATAGGTGGTGCTGTAGACTCGAGCAATCCGAGATCGCGGATGCTCTCCGCCACTTTCGATTGCTGCTTGAGCTTTTCGAGTTGTGCTTCAACGGCGGTGTGCCGCGACTTGAGCTCGCGCAGGCTGCTTTCGGCCTGAACGAGGTCTTTTAAATTCTTTTCGGCGTAGTAGCCGTATGCGATGTAGGCCACCATCATCACGACGATGAAGAAAATGAAAGGCAGATTGGACTGCACGTATTCACGCGTAAGGTAACTTCCGCTCAGGATCTTATTGACCCCTTTGGCGAAACCTCCTTTGCGCTTAACCGCAGTTTTATCTCTTTTAATCCTGTTCATTCTTTATGGCTACACGCAGCCTCACGCTGCGCGATCTTGTATTTCTTTTTAACTCTTCTTCGCCGGGTGTAATCGGCATTCCCGGCAGTGGCTTAAAGGGCCGAATCGGATTTCCGAAAAAGTCCTTTTCGATGTCGCCTTCAAATTTTCCGCTCCGCATAAACCGCTTCACGAGCCTGTCTTCGAGTGAGTGGTACGACATCACCACCAACTTACCGCCCGGTTTCAGCACTTCTGCGCTTTGTTCGAGCAGGGCTTTCAATGCTTCCATCTCGCCGTTCACCTCAATGCGGATGGCCTGAAAGAGCTTTGACATAAAGCGGTTTCGCTTTGGATCGAAGCAGGCCTTCTCGGCCACGGCCATCAATTCGCCGGTGGTTCGGATCGGTTGCTCGATTCGGGCTTCGACAATTTTTGCCGCCAAGGCCTTCCACTCTCTCAGCTCGCCGTAGTCGCGAAGCACCCTTTCGAGCTGCTCTGCGGAATACTTGTTGACCACGTGCTCGGCGGTCTTTTTGGCTCCGGCCCCCATGCGCATGTCGAGACGCGCATCGTGTCGGATTGAAAATCCGCGCTCCGGCGTGTCGATCTGGTGTGAGCTCACTCCGAGATCGGCCAGCAATCCGTCGATTCGCTCCGCCTGCAGGAAGCGGAGATGGTTTTTCAGAAAACTGAAGTTGGCCTGAACCAGCGTAAACCGCTTGTCATCCGGCGCATTTCGCGCAGCCTCTTCATCCTGATCGAAGGCGATGAGCCTTCCCGATTCACCCAATTTGGAAAGAACTTCGCGGGAATGTCCTCCCCCGCCGAAGGTGGCGTCTACATACACGCCGTTGTTGTCATCTATCAAGGCCTCCACGCACTCCGCGAGTAAAACGGGGACGTGGTAGGATTCGCTATTCATCTTCAGCGGTATTTACACCGCCCATCACATCTTCCGAAAGCGCCGCCATGTCCACATCTTCGTTGATCATGTCGTCGTAAGCCGATTTAGACCACAGCTCGATTCGGTCGCCCAAAGCCGAGAGTTTCACTTCCTTTTTGACATCGGCAAAAGCGGCAAGAGCGGGTGGCAACAAGAGCCTTCCCGTGCTGTCGAGTTCCACTTTCGTGGCCCCGTTGTTGAACCTGCGGATGAATTGTACATTCTTGGCTACAAAGCGGTTGAGCTTTCCGACTTGAGCCGAAACCTCGCTCCACTGCTTCATGGGGTAAAGCACCAAACACTTGCTGAACATATCGCGGTTAATGACGAATCCGTCGTGTACGAC
>JAIVHQ010000330.1 GCA_020200995.1 Flavobacteriales bacterium | reverse complement strand
GAGTTCAGATTTATGAGGCTATTGTTTCTAAACAAAAAGAGACTCTTCAGTCATCAACTCCTTCTGAGTGAAGTTTTTTTTCAAGGCAACCCCGCCTCCAACTCCAATTTCGCTTCCAATCCCGAAAGCACCGGCACGAGGCTGTCCATATGAATGGTGTACGCGTCGCGGAGGTTGTCGGGAACGGGCTCGCTCGGCGGGATTTCTTCGCTGTAGGGGTCGATTTGCTTTCCGTTTTTCCAAAACCGGTAGCACACGTGCGGCCCGGTGGCCAGCCCCGTGGAGCCCACATAGCCGATCACTTCGCCCTGCTTCACCATTTGGCCCTTGTTGGCTGCGCGGCGCGACATGTGCAGGTACTGAGTAGTGTAGGTGCTGTTGTGCCGCACTTTCACGTAATTGCCGTTGTATTTTCCATAGGCCGATTCGATCACCGTACCGTCGCCGGTGCTCATGATCGGTGTGCCGCCGGGTGCGGCGTAGTCGGTGCCGAGGTGGGCTTTCCAGCGCTTTTGTACCGGGTGAAAACGCTTTTTGGAATACCGCGAAGAAATGCGCGAAAATTCAAGCGGGGCCTTGAGGAACGCCTTGCGCAGACTCTCACCGATTTCGTCGTAATAGCTCACTTTTTCGCCGTCGTCAAATTGGAAGGCCTTGAATGAGCGATCACGGTGGTTGAATTCCGCCGCGATGATTTCGTGAATGCCAGCGACTTCGCCGTCGATTACCTTTTCGGTAAAAACCACGGAAAACCAATCGCCTTTTTGAATCCGATAAAAATCGACCGTCCAGGCGTAGATGTCGCTGAGCTTACCGGCCAGCAATACGGGCAGGTCATTGTCGGCGATGGTTTGGTAGAGGGAAGCATTGATGACGCCATGGGCTTCCCGCCGACGGTAGGTTACGGGTTTGCTGTCCATGTAGGCCAGTACCGAGTCGCGGAGTTGGTAAACCACGTATTCCTCTTTGGTGGTCTCTACTGCAAAGTACTGCGCACTTTCGATGCTGTCGGGGTTGAGAAAAACCGCGTACTTGCTTCCCTGACGCAGCTTGGTAACCGGAAATACATCGCGTGAGGCCTGATCGAGTTGAGCGATCACGGGGTAGGGTACATTGTACCTCAAGAGGATATCGGCGAGAAATTCATTTTTTTTGATCACCCCTTCGCTGATCCGAAAAGCATCTTCATCGATGCCGTATCGCAGGGTCGGCGAAGCCATCTGTTCGATGATTTCTTCGGAGCCGTTTTCGGAGGCGTCGTCTGCTTCTTCGGTATGTTCGCCGCCGCACGACAGCAGTGCTGCAATCAATGGGAGTAGTAGGAGCGAACGGAGGGTTTTTAATTCGGACATGTGGCGAAGTTACCCCGATCTCGCGGGCATTTTTCACGCTTTCGCAAAAGATGATTGACAGCGGGATGTGGATGAATGCCGATCAGTCCACTTTGGCCATGGGATTGCGCAGGTTTTTGTACTCCGCGAGCTCCATTTTGATTGAGCCCACCAGCACCTTTGCTTTCGCCAAAACGGGAATTTTATTCGCGTCGTCGGTGATCCACACGGTCATGTCATCCTCGTCCTCGAATACACGTCCTTCCTGAAGTACGGGAACGAACTTGAGACACCGGTATTTCCCGGTGCGGGTTTTCAGGGTTTCCCTGCCGATGAATTTAATTTTCAAAGGGTAGTTTTCCTCGTCCACAAAAGTGGGGATGGTGAACACGTCTCCCACCCGCACATTGGTAAAGTCCAGCGTTCGGGCAAAGTAAAAGGAGGAGAGCATGTCCTGCGCAAATGCGAGGGTGCCGAAAGTGTCGCCTTTGTGGGTGCTCACCGCGGCGCGGTCCTGGTGAAATTTATAGTTCTGGAACTTGGTATAACCGCCCTCTCTAATATCGCGCACAAATTCCCAGGGAAAGGTGCCTTTTTTGTCGAGGTAGGTTTCATAGGTGTCGTCCACCTTGTAAAACCAGTTGAATGCGCCGAGGGTGCGGCCCTTGCCCACGATGTGGTAAGCCTCGCGGCCCTTGTATTTTTTCGGTGAGGAGTGGATGGTCAGCTCGGCCTCACCGGCATCCACCAATCCGTAGGCCAGTCGAAATCGGAGGTACTCGCCGGCTTTGAAAGCATTGTGATACACCCCCGGAAATTCGTGGTAGTCGAGGGTGTCGAGGCTTACCTTCGGAGCCTTCTCCTGCGCGGAAAGTCCGACGCCGAAAAGGAAAACAAAACATAAGAGCATTGTGTGCTTCATGCCGGATACAAGTCAAATTCCGTTCCACAAACGAATGTATGCCATTTTCGGTATGATGCTCAGCATCTTTCTTTAAAATAATTTGAATCCCAAGCCGATCCTACCGCTGAACAAGGCGGGCAGGGTTGAAAATTCCACAGTGCGCCGGCCCCGCTCGTTGATCGCGAGAACAGGGTTTTCATCATAGTGGTACCTAAGGCGAAACTCGCCCACGCAAAAGGGCAGGTTGACATCGAGGAAAATCCGTTCCGAAATGTGCCACGTAAACCGCGGCACGGCGTATAACCGCGTTCCGAATACATGCACCCTTTCGGGAAAATTCGTGGTCACCAGCGGGCGAACGGTATGGAGAAAGTAATAGGGGTTGATGCCCATTCCGATTGAAAAACCCCATGGCCTGTCTTCATTGTAGCGGATGCTTGTTTGGTATTCGTACCGCGCCGAAAAGGCTAGACGGGTAATTTGCTCCCCCTCGACGGCTGATTCGGCAGCACCCGTGGTCGGCACCACGGGCTGAACGGAGTGCTCCTTAGTTGAGAGATGAAAGTTGATGAGCTCTACCTCGTGATAGCGTCCTTTATGCTCCTCCCACCGATAGGCGATGGTGGGGTGAAAAATGCGCAGGCTGCTTTCGCCCGTTCTAAGAAAAATCGAATCGCCGGTGCCTTCCGAAAAACTGTACTTCTCCCAATCGGTGAGGTTGTAAACGACCAAAGACCGCTTGGCCCTCGGTGTCGATTCCTGTGCGGCGGTGCTCAAGGCAAAGAGTGTAAGGGCAGCAGTGAAGCATATTCGGTTCATGGCGTGGTGGTTGAATTTTCGATTGAACGCTACACTCGATAGAGATATTGCAACGGGTACAAGGCTTTGATGCAATTAACGATGTGTTTCGTCTGGTTCCATAAGGTCATTATCCTGCGTAGCGATCAATATGTAATCAAAGCCGAGTCAAAAGGAATAATGCTTCAATAGAACGCAATGCTCCGCAGTGATATTCATCCTGCGGAACCTTGT
>JAIVHQ010000131.1 GCA_020200995.1 Flavobacteriales bacterium | reverse complement strand
ACATCAGGGTTTTGTA
The DNA here is from genome assembly GCA_020200995.1 of Flavobacteriales bacterium. Taxonomy (GTDB): domain Bacteria; phylum Bacteroidota; class Bacteroidia; order Flavobacteriales_D; family Cryomorphaceae; genus T3Sed10-241. The sequence continues at coordinate 5,226 of JAIVHQ010000131.1, read as the reverse complement.
GATTTTTCCTGCCAAAGCTGATGAAGGCGGTACCAGGACATCTTCTTCTTCGTTAAATTCCTCCTCTTTTTTCCTGCCTACAAGCCAGTTGCAAGCCATCACGACATTTGATTTATAGATGTCTCCTCCGGCCAGGTTTTCGTGCTGGAAGAGCTCCATCACATCATCGGGATTGTCGAGGTGGCGAAAGTCGGTAACGAGGGTGGCCTTATTGCTGTGGCAAAATTTGGCCCATTTCTCAACCACTTTGTTGGAGCCCAGGTAACCGGGCACTGCAACCATGCCGTAGTTTTCGCGAAGGTCCAATCGGTCGAAACAGTCCTGGAGCTCTTCGGAAACTTCATTGATGAATTTGGGATTGTCCAAATCCTGAAGTTGTTCGAGAGAAGCATTCATAAAGTTCACATTCTTTACTTTATCGGACTCCGTGTTGTTGAAAAAGAGGGCCAGGGAACGGTAGGCTTTTTCAAGATCGCCGGTTTGCTTCAGTACGTTACCCATGTTCTCAGTAAAGAGCGCATCATAGGCGGTGGCCTTTTCTTCGCAACCCTGAATGATTTCTGACACATCGTCGGAGCTGCTCAGAATATCGATCCAGAGATCGAGCTTGGACTTGAGTTCTTTGCGCGCAGCGGCGTTGTGGCTTTCAGTGAGGAAAATCTGCTTTCGAGCCTTTCTTTCGGGATTCAGGTTTTGTGCTCCGTCCACGGCGGACTCTATGAGGTCGTAGCCTCCGAATTTGGCGAGGCTGTCTACAGCTTCATCAATATCCTTGTATTTGAGCGCTTCCTGTTGCTTTTGGGTATCTGACATGGCAAATAGTGAATTTAATGGTTGTTACTTATTTTCTTCCAGCTCTTTAACCAGCTGCCGAAGTGAATCGATAAAGGCCTCTTTGGAATCTGCCTCCTGCAGTGCAGAATTCAGCACTTTATTTGACCTGAGCTGCTTCACGAGGGTGCTCATTTCAGCTTTCTTTTGCTGCAGGTTTTGCAGAAACTCGCTCTGCTTGGTAATTCCCTTCGGACCAAAATCACCTACATTCGAAAACTTCAGGTTTTCTTTGATTTCCTCTCCTTCTTCTCCTTTCAGCTCTATATCCGCATTGGGCCGGTAGTGCTCAAAGACTTCGTTGACCGACTTCAGCCCCTTTACCACCTCAGGCTTCATGGGTGCATCCTGCGTTAACTGTTGAATGAAAAGGGTTTTATTCTGGGGTAAATCTGCAAATGCCTCGCTGGCGTCTGTAGGCCGCTCCGTGCCTCCGATGCCGTAATCAAGTGGACTCATGTGGTTCGTTTTTAGTGATGTTAAACTCTATTTTATTGTCATTTAAAGCGATGTGCAAGTGGTCGCCGCGGTTCAGTTCTTCACTGATGATCATGCGGGAAATGGGTCTTCTCAACTCATTTCTGATCACACCGTTGAGCGGTCGAGCGCCGTACTTTGGCGTGAAGCCGTCCATGGCGAGTTTGGTTTTGGCGTCGGCGTCAAACTCGACTTCTATGTGCATTTTCTCAAGCGATTTGAGCAGGTGCTTGAGCTGGATGTCAAAAATAAATTCGACGGTATCTTCCGAAATGGGTCTGAAAGGAATAATCTCCGTAAGGCGTGCGAGAAATTCAGGACGGAAGTGAGCTGCCATGATTTCCAAAAGTTCGTTGGATGGCGGGATCCGGTCATTGGCGAATTCCTCGATGATGTGGGCGCTGCCGATATTGGATGTGAAAAGCACCACGGCGTTGGTAAAGTCGCCTTCCTTTCCAAGCCTGTCGTGTAGCTTTCCTTCATCGAGAATCTGCAGAAAGAGGTCGAATACGCTGGGATGTGCTTTTTCAATTTCGTCAAAAAGTACAATGGAATAAGGCTGCTGCCTGATTTTATTGACCAAAAGGCCACCTTCCTTGTAGCCCACGTAGCCCGGAGGTGCTCCGTAGAGCAGGGCTGCGGTTTCTTCCATGTTCAAAAGTCGCTCCTTCTCTTTGCTCTGCACCTTGCCCATGGGGATACCCGTTTTGTAGGCTACAATGGCGGCGATGTCTTCTTTTCCGATGGTGTTTTTTGCCGAAGTGGCTTCCTTGTCGAGGGTGGCAATGCCGCGGCGGATGTAATCGAGGATTTCATCTCTCTCGGTAAAGCTGCTCGGATCCTCCTCTTCACTGAGCATGGCGAGCAGTATCGGACTTATTCTGTTCTCGAATTCGTAGAGAAAGTATTTGATTTCATCGATTTCGTAAGTCACTTCACTCTCGAGCCTTTCGAGCTTTTCTCGCAGGGCCTGAATGTCGGAAACCGACGTGTCGTTCATCATTTTGATGGCGGCCATGGTGCGGTCTACCAAGTCAATGGCCGAGTCGGGAAGGCGGCGATCCTTGAGGTATCTTCTCGCCAGCCGTATGGATTCAGCGGCGGCGTCTTTGTCCATGGTCAGGTCGTGGTGCGTCTCGTAAAAAGGCACCACCACTTCCAGCATTTGGCGGCAAACGTGATCGCCGGGCTCTTCGACCCTAACCGTTTCGAAACGGCGCATAAATGCTTCTTCGGGTTCCAGGAATTCTCTAAACTCGTCATTCGTAGTCGCCCCGACAAGGGTAATTTCGCCTCGGGCAAGTTCGGGCTTCAGTAAATTTACCACACCCGAAAGGCCACGGTTCTGGTCGAGGAGGGCATGAATTTCGTCAATAAAAAGAATGGTCTTATCTCCAATTTTAATGCGTGAGATCACTTTCTTGATGCGGTCTTCCACTTCTCCTTTGTAGGAGGCCCCGGCAATTAAGGCTCCGAGGTCAAGTTCTAAAAGTACGGAACCCGCAAGGTGTTTGGGTACTTTTTCGTTGATGATATCGAGCGCCAGTCCTTCGATCAATGCCGTTTTTCCTACACCGGGATCGCCCACCACAATGACGTTGGGTTTGGAGCGGCGGCCGAGGATTTCGGCAATCATTTTTACCTCTCGGTCCCTCCCCACGATGGGGTCTATTTTTCCCTGACGGGCGCGCTCTGTTTTGTCGATGCAAAACTGCGCCAGGCTGTCGTCGCCTTTGCTTTGGTCCGATTTGCCATTGAGCTTTACAGCTGTGCTTTTATCCTGGCTGTCCGATGTCTTGTCTCCCTCGTCTGAGAGCGACATCAGGTCGTCGCGGGTGAGGGGAAAGGAACGCATCTGCTCAAAACTAAAAGCAACCCCGGGGGTGCATACGGCCGCGAGCAAACATTCAGGAGTAACTTCTTCCAGCCCCATCTTCAAACGAACGAAATCCGCTTCGCGAAGTACCACGTCTACCACTTTATCGGGAATCACCTGAGATGTCGGCGCAGGGCTTTTGGGATAGTTCTCAATTCGCACATCGGCCCATTCGCGCATATATCCCACATCTTTACCGAGGTTATCGAGAAGGCTCACCATCCCGGTTTCTCTTCTCAAAGCTGCACGCAACAGGTGCGGGCTTGCATAAGAGGCGTGGGCATACTCTCTGGCTATGTTTTCGCTGAATGAGAGAATCTCTCTGACGGCGTCCGTTAGTTGAATTTCAGAAGTTGCCATAGGCGTAAGAGGGTGGTTGGTTGTGATTGATAGTACAATGTGCAAATATTTCTTTGCTCCTGCAAATTATGATTTGTGCTGAAGGCTTCAAACTCCAAATAGTTGGGTGAAAACAGGTTTCTTGCTACGTCCAATGGGCACCATCTTTTCATCACTCATAATGAGGTGCCCGCCTTCACTTTTGGCGTAAAGCGCAATGTAATCTATGTTGACCAAATAGGACTTATGCGCCCGAACAAACCTTCTGGAGTTCAAAATGCTTTCAAAGTATTTCAGGTTTTTTGATATCAAATGGCTCCCCTTGAGGGTCACGATCAGTGTATATTCCACATCGGCTTTGCAATACATGATTTCATCAGGGCTGATGAACATGTAGCCGTTTGAAGTGGGGAAATGCAACTTTTTGAACTTGTATTCTGTGGATGCCGGGCTGTAATGCCCGTAGCTCAGCTGTCGACCCAGCTTTTTGGCTTCGACTTTTCGCTTCAGCAGTCTTTTCAATTCTATCTCTGCCAAAGGCTTCAGAAGACAGTCGTACTTGCTGGCCTTGATGTTTTGATAAATAAAGTTGTCCACATTCGCGAGGAATATGTAATCCGCTTTTTTGCCCGGGGTTTTTCCGAATATCTCCCCTCCGGTAAAGAAGGGAAACTCAATATTCAAAAAGACCATATCCGGCTCATCTCTGAGCACACGCTTGTGGGCTTCTTTGTGACAGCGATATACCCCGAGCGATTTAAAATCGTCGCCGTAGTCTTTGATTCCCCTTTGGATCAATCGAATCGTGTTGTCATCGCTTTCGACAATGTAATATGTAATCGGAGTGGGCTTCACGGCCTTTGCATATATATTTTTCGAAAAGGATACTTCGAGGCTGGTGCAATGACCGAAACAGACGCAACAGGATCACCGTCTCGGTCACAAGTTCTGCACCGGCTTTCGGTTGTTACGTGGCTATCAAAGTACATTTTACAATTTCATTTCTTCGATTACTCTCAAAAGTCGGGTATTTACCCGGGTTGCGAAAAAAACAGGGGTCGCAAATATTGGTGAGGTAGCCCCCGAACCACCTAAGCAAAATAATTTCAATAGCCGAAATCCCATCCGTCACTTTTGTTCTTGGAAGCAGATGAATCACTTTCATTGTCTTGCTTATCATTTTCAAATTGTCCCGGTCCTGTTGAGCTATTCACAGATTTACTTCCGGCTTCTGCAGCGGGATTGCTGTTCACTTCCGCAATTTGATCAGCGCGAACCACGGGGGCTTCCGGGAAGTAGCCTCTAAACTCTTTTCCGGAAGAATTCGGCTGCAATGCCCCGCCCGACAGGGTATACTCCACGAGCAGTCCGTTCTCATCTTCGGCAATAAAGCACTCGACGGGTCCGAAAAACTCCACGAGCTGCTCCTTATCGCAAGTGGGTAGAAACACCCTCAATACCCGCGGATCATAAAAGCGGAAATACAATTCGCGACCATCCTCGGTAGTCACGATGAGGAATTTTCTCAAGTGCCGATAAACCTCATTCGGATCGGCGCTTGACTTCAGAAAAATGCCCCAGCTGTCGGCATCCGAATTTTGGCCCAGCCAGCCTGCAAATTCCGAATCTTCTTCGAAGTCAAAAAGCCACGGAGCCACCGTGCCCAGGAAGCGCTCGCTGTCGCCTTCATAAAGGCAGATGTG
>JAIVHQ010000130.1:10691-12108 GCA_020200995.1 Flavobacteriales bacterium | reverse complement strand
TCCCATGGCCCTCGGCAATATCCTGCTCAGGCTCGTGAAGGCCGCCATTCCCGTGGTAATGCTCTGGGTGGGCAAGTTGATCATCGACGAGATCATCCTGCAAATGGGCAGCGATTCGCCGGAATACAACCTCATCTACAGCTACCTCGCCCTCGAATTCGGACTGGCCGTGATGAGCGATGTCATCAACCGCGGCATCACCCTCCTCGACAGTCAGCTCGGCGACCTGTTCAGCAACCGCACTTCCGTAAAACTGATCCGCCACGCAGCCACCCTCGACCTCAACCAGTTTGAGGACAGCGAGTTTTACGACAAACTCGAACGCGCCCGCCGCCAAACCACCTCGCGCACTGTGCTCATGAGTCAGGTGCTAAGCCAGGTACAGGACATGGTGACCATTGCCTTTTTTGCCGCCGGACTCATCGCCTTCAAGCCGCTGCTCCTCGTGATTTTGCTCATCGCCATCATCCCCTCCTTTTTGGGGGAAACCCGCTTTAGCGAAGCCGGCTACAGCCTCACCCGGAGCTGGACACCACAGCGCCGCGAACTCGACTACCTGCGCTACATCGGCGCGAGCGATGAGAGCGCCAAGGAGGTCAAAATTTTCGGCCTTCAGAATTTTCTCGCCGAGCGCTTTGAGCGTTTGGCCGATGCCTACTACCAGGCCAATCGGAAGCTGGCCATTTCGCGCGCATTCTGGGGCAGCGCGCTCTCGGTGATCGGCACGGGGGCGTATTACGGAGCTTACGTTTTCATTGCCGTCGATACAGTGCAGGGCAACATCACCGTGGGTCAACTCACTTTTCTGGCGGGCTCGTTTTTGCAAATGCGCAACATGTTGCAAAGCATCATGAACCGCTTCAGCCAGATTGCGGAAAGCGCCCTCTACCTCCAGGATCTTTTTGACTTTTTCGCCCTTGAGCCGGAAATTCGCGAAAGCGGCGGCCTGCCCGTACCCAACCCGATTCGCGAGGGCTTCACCTTCGAAAATGTGGGTTTCAAATACCGCAATGCCGAAACCTGGTCGCTGCGCCACCTCAGCTTCCACCTGGCCGCCGGCGAAAAACTGGCCCTTGTGGGGGAAAACGGCGCCGGCAAAACCACATTGGTCAAACTCCTCGCCCGGCTCTACGAACCTGGAGAGGGCCGCATCCTCCTCGACGGCCGCGACCTGCGCGACTACGAACTCGGCGACCTGCGCCGGAATGTGAGCATCATCTTTCAGGATTACCAAAAATTCCAGCTCGAAGCAGGCGAAAATATCGCCGTGGGCGACATCGAGCAGCGCGAATCGGATGAGAAAATCCGTGACAGCGCCCTGAAAAGCCTCGCCGATACCGTGATCGAAAAACTACCGGGCGGTTATAACCAAATGCTCGGACGGCGCTTCCTCGGTGGGGTAGACCTCAGCGGTGGC
>JAIVHQ010000130.1:0-10549 GCA_020200995.1 Flavobacteriales bacterium | reverse complement strand
CTCGATGCCCGCGCCGAAAATGAGGTGTTCATCCGATTCTCAGACCTCATGAAAGGCCGCACCGCCGTCCTCATCAGCCACCGCTTCAGCACCGTTCGCATGGCCGATCGCATCCTCTTTTTGGAAAACGGCCAAATGCGCGAATTCGGGAGTCATGAAGAATTGATGGCGTTGGATGGGAAATACGCTTCGCTCTTCAGCTTGCAGGCGAAGGGGTATGTATAACCCAATGTGTAGTTGAGTTCGCTCAAAATCTTTATCAGTAAGATCGTCACATCGAGTGTTTTTTGACGAAGCACCGCGGAGTCAAAAAATGTATCGAGATGCATTGAAATCGAATAATTTCTTTCAAGGCGCTCTCGATACATTTTTCAGCCCAACCCAATCTTCCCCAAAAAATAAAGATCTCAAAAGGGCTGAAAAACACTCGAGCTGACGATCTACTTAAAGAAATAAATAATGAAGAAAGCACAGTTCATCTCACGGATGACCCATTGGAAATCAATTATTCACTCAAAATAAATTCACCACCTCGCCACATCCATCACCTCCACCCGGTACACAACCGTGGTGTACGGCCCTACGCGCCCGTCGGCGCTGCCTTTGGAGCCGAAAGCGGCGTATGAGGGAATGATGACCTCGGCCACATCGCCACGGTGCATGCGCAAAAGGGCGGTTTCGATGCCGGCGAGCACCTGCCCTTCGTTGCCGTACACAAAGCGGAAGGCCCCGTCGAGGGCGCGCGAATCGTCGAAAACCCGGCCTTCGAGGGTGCGGCCTTGGTAGTGAATCACAATCTCCTTTCCGGGACGTACTTTGAGGGTGTCGCCGCCGTGGATTTCGCGAAACCAAACGCCGCGGTACTCTTTGAATGCGGCCGCCACAGAGTCCGTTCTCAGCAGACTGTCGAGACGATCGAGCTCGGCAAAGCGTTCATCGCGAAGCCGCGCGGCGGTGCGCAGGCCGCGCACGGCCACGTGTGCCTCGAGGGTATCGCCCGGGGCGGCCTGATCAGACAAAAAGTTGGGGCTGGAAAATCGTATAATCAGGCTGTCGCCGATGGTGCGGGCCGCGAGGAGGCGCCACACTTCGTCGTCGCTTTCCGCGAATGGGCGGGCCCGGTAAGCGGCCACAGTGTCGCCATTGGCGATGCGCACCACATCGGCGTCGAGGCGCATCCACTGCACCGAATCGCGCTCGGTGCCCGCCTCGCCAAAAGCGGCGAGTTTCCACTGGGTGCCGTCTTCGAGCACGCGGTATTCGGGCGGCTCTTCGCAGCCCGCGAGCAGCGCGATGAGCCATAATGCGACAACCGCCTTAGCGGATGTCAACGAGGCAAATATCGTAGAGGATCGGAGCATTGGGCGGTACAGTTGGCGCATCACCGGTGAGGCCGTATGCGAGGTAAGATGGAATGATGATGCGGGCCGAATCGCCTTTTGCCAACAGGGTCACCGCTTCGTGAAGTCCGCTGATCACATTGTCCTGACCGATGCGAAAATAGCGCGGTTTGTCGCCGGTAGATTCCACCTTGGTGCTATCGAGTAGATAAGCCGTGTAAGTCACTCCTACAGAGCGCCCGGTAATAGCCGTGTCGACACCGCCGCCGTGGTAAATCTCGTACCTGATGCCCGTTCTCGTTTTGCTGACTTCCATGCTGCGCTCGGCGATGTACTCATCGAGGAGTTCCGACTCGCGGTTGGCGCGGCTGCGGTTCAGTTCGATCAGGTCTTCCTCAGTCATTTGCCTCACAGGCTTTTTGCTGTTGCGTTCGCAACCAGTGGCCCCCGCGAGGGTTATGGTCAGCAAGGCGGCAGCCGCAAAGTTTAAGGCGATATGGGCAAGGTTTCCGGTCATGCCGTTTCCGCAAAAAGTTCGGCCATGATTCCTTCGAATTTCTTCAACGTTTCGGCCAGACTCAGTTTGCTCCTTCCACCCGCGGCGTGTATGTGCCCGCCTCCGCCAAAATGCTTTCGGGATATTTCATTCACGTCGACTTCTCCTTTACTGCGTAGAGAAATTTTGATCAGGTCGTCCTTTTCGGCAAAAAATGCGGCGATGTGAACTCCTTCAATGCCCAGGGCGTAGTTCACGAGCCCCTCGGTATCGCCCGGGTGAAAGTGGAACCGTTTGAGCTCAGCTTCGCTCAGGCTGATGTATGCGGCGTTGCCATTGCCCGTCACCACTGTTTTTTCCGAAAGGGCATACCCTTTTAACTTGAGCTGATCGAGGCGGTTGCTATCGAAAATGCGGTCGTAAATCTCGATGTGGTCCATGCCCGTATCAAGGAGTGCAGCGGCGATGCGCAGCACGCCCGGCCCTACAGAAGAGTAGCGAAATGAGCCGGTATCGGTGACCAATCCCGTGTAGAGGCAAGTGGCCGTCTCGGAATCGATGCGGTCTGTCCATCCGAGGCGTCGCAGGCTGCGAGGGCCGCCTTTACCTCATCAGGGCGGTTTTCAAAAATGAGGGTTTCGCCGGCGTCGGGCAGCCACTGCAAAAAGCGGGGCGGCGCATCGGGGGCCACCACCGTGGTTTCGATGCCCGCAGCGCGCAGCAGCCGGCTCCACCCATGCGATGAGCCCATGGCATCACCGTCGGGGCCGCGGTGCATCACGATCACAGCTTTTGAAATTGAATTGAGAAGGGTTCTGATATTTTCAACGTTGTTTTCCATACGCTGGCAAAGTTAACCCTATTCGCCTGAACCAAGAAGGGGCGGCGCGGGGTTTTTGAATCGGGTCGGTACCGAAGGCCGGGGGCACTTTTTCAGACTTTTCGCTCAAACCGCCTTTTCGGCAAATAAGTGCCCGGATCGCAACGACAAAGGGCCCGAACCGAGCGATTATACTTCTTTTTATTGTTCAATATCAATGAATTAAACGCATCTTTTTCCTGTTATTGCCGTAGTTCAATACACCTTTAAACGATTCCAAAATGTTGCGTTCCCTCCTCCCCTTGGTTTTTCTCTTCGCACAAGTAGCCCATGCGCAGTTTGATTCAGACCTGCTCGCAGCCGCCGATCCTTCAGAATATATCACCTGCTCCGCCCTCGAATCAAAGCGCGCCACCACTACGGAGGCTGATTTCGCCTTCGGACAATTGCGGCTCATCAACCGTTCGAACTCCGTGCAGGCTTATTTATCCGGCTTTTCGCAAAAAGCGGGAACCGCATACCGCATCATGCGGAGTGTGGATCCCGAGCTGGGCTGGGAGTTCATTGCCGAAGGTGTGACAGTCAGCGGACACGATGCAATCGCGGTTCCCGACGAGAACCCGCTTCCGGGCCGTGTACTTTACAAACTCGAGACCACCGATGCGGAGGGCAAAAACCGGATTCTCGACATCCGCGTGGTGAACCGGCCGCTCGGAATGGACCTCGCGGATATCGACTTTATGACTTCGCCCAACGGCTCACTCATCCTATCAAAAAATGACCTTCCGGAAACGGTTTCTCAAGTAGAAATCTTTGACCTGCAAGGCGGATTGCTGAAAACGGAGCACAACAGTTTCGGAGAAAACATCAAAGTGAATGTAGATCACCTGCCTTTCGGGGTGTATGAAGTGGTAATCAGCGGCCGCAATTCGGCAGTAAAGAAGTACTTTCTCGCTTCGGGGAATTACTGAAGTACAGCCATCGGCCCTTCTCCCTTTTTGCCGGAAGGCGCAAGCACCAACCCAAGGTACGTAAAAGCCCCGTTAATCATCAGCACTTCGTACCCCACCTTGTACCCGCCGAACAGCACAGGCGCGGCCAGCACAAACCCGTACGAAAGCACGGGCGACAATACCGCAATGTAGGGAATCCACGAGTCGCGGGCCTTTCTTTTCGAAAAAAGTCCGTAGGCGTAAAGCCCCAGCAGGGGGCCGTAAGTGTAGCCTGCCGCCTTGAAAATTCCGTCGATCACGGCGTCGTTGTTGATCGCCTTGAACAGCATGATAACTGCCACCAAAACCAATGACATTCCGATGTGCACACGCATCCGGGTGCGCTTGGCGTATTCGGGATCGCGCTTATCGACCCCGAGAATGTCGATGGAAAAAGACGTGGTGAGCGATGTGAGGGCCGAATCGGCGCTGGAATAGGCTGCTGCGATAAGCCCGAGCACGAAGAGTGTGCCCACCCCGGCACCGAGCAGTCCGTCGGTGGCGAGCATGGGGTAGAGTTCATCGGTTTTTGCCGGCAAGGCGATACCCTCAGCCTCCGCAAAGAGGTAAAGCAGGGCGCCGAGGGAGAGAAATACGAGGTTGACAAAGAGGAGGACCACGGCGAAGCTCACCATGTTTTTCTGCGCATCGCGGAGGTTACGACAGCTCAGGTTTTTCTGCATCATGTCCTGGTCGAGGCCGGTCATGGTGATGGTGATGAACATGCCCGCGAAGAACTGCTTGAAGAAAAACCGGGGGTCGTTGGCATCGCCGAAAAAGAAGATTTGGCTGTACTCACTTTCCTTGACAGCGGTAATCATCTCGGCCGTTGAAAACCCGAGCGAGTCGCTGATGGAATACACACTCATGCCGACTGCCAGGAGCATAAATGCCGTTTGGAGGGTATCCGTCCAAATGATGGCGCGCGGCCCGAATCGACTTTCGAGATAGGTGTAAATGGAGGTGAGCTGCATCCGATAGTAGAGCGGCAGCAGCACGAAAGCCACCACGAGGTAGCCGGGGAGATAGCCCAGCACCATTTGCATGTACGAGAATTGGGAAGTACCCGTCCAGCCAGGCACGGAGATGAAGGTGACCCCGCTCAGCGATGCCCCGACCATACCGAAGGCCACCACATACCACGGTGATTTTCGTCCGCCGAGGAAAAAATCGGCGTTAGAGTTTTTACGCCCGGTAATCCGGGCAATGACAATCAGGGCGGCAAAGTAGCCGACAATCAAAAGAACAATCAGGATGGGACTCACGGGCCAAAGGAGCAAAAAAAACAGATGTACCGAACGGGCGGTCCGGATAATTCTTTAAAACGGCCTGTGTTGAGAAAGGCGGTTTGGTCAGCGCACCGTAAACTTGGCCGCAGCCCGCCCGTTGTCGTTCTCGGCCACGGCGATGTAGAGGCCGGGCTTTAAATCAGACATTCCGCGGGCGATATCAGAGGTCAAATTTTCGCCGGCAAGGTGGAGTTGCCGCTGTACGACCATCCTGCCCGACATGTCGAAGATGCGCAGCGCAACCGAACCCGCAAAATGTTCGGGCCAAATGATGTAGAGCGGTCCGTCGGCATAAGGGTTTGGATACAAACGCAGGTTTTGGCCTTCAGCTTTTGCGGAAGCGCTCGTACCCACCGTCTCGAGCAGTGTGCGGGCCAGCTCAAAATCGGGAATGCCATAACCCATGCTGTCGTTGGGCATTTGAAAGAGATGTGCGGAAGCTTCGATGGCCTGATGAACCTGCCATGCAGTTGCTTCGGGAAATGCCTGCCACAGCGAGGCCGCCATGCCCGAGATCACCGGCGCCGAAAATGAGGTGCCGTTGCCCGTGGCAGTGCCTAAATCCATATCCGTAAAAGCTGTCTGCTGGCCTTGTGCAACAATGTTAGGTTTTACACGGCCGTCTGATGAAGGGCCACGCGAGCTGAAAGCAGCTACTGAGCTTTCGGGATCTACCGCGCCAATGGCCAACACGCTGTCGCCATCTGCGGGGGCAGAAATGTATTGCCACGCTTGAGCGCCTTGATTACCCGCCGAAGTGACAATGAGAATTCCGCGCGATGCGGCGATGTCGGAACCCCTTGTGATGAGGGTGGTGTTGCCATCCATGTCCTCGTAAGTGTAATTTTCTTCCAATACATCAAAATCGGTGTACCCCAGCGATGTGTTAATTACATCCACCCCGAGGCTGTCGGCGTATTCGGCGGCGGCGATCCAATGGGCCTCCTCGATGCGGCGCTCGAAAGTCACGTCTTCGGTGATGCAAAGGATGTAAGAAGCATCGGGAGCCGTACCGATCATCAGCCCGGGCTCGTCGGCGGCCATTACGGAAAGCACGCGGGTGCCGTGTGTGCTTCGCTCGAAGACTGATTCATTTTCGTCGGGAAAGTTGCGTGTAGCTGTGATGCGGCCGCTGAATAAAAGGGAGTTCATCACAAAGGAATTCTCCAGATTGCTAAAACCACCATCAAAAACACCGATGAGAAGGTTGTCACCGCGGAATCCGTCGGCGTGCAGGCCGAGACCGTTGATCATTGAAATCTGGTTGAGAGCCGCGCCGTAATCCGCATCGGATTTGGGAGCTTCCGCTTGAAAAACTTCGCGCTCATCGGTGTCGTCAATCTTCAAAAAAGAGCTTCCGCGCAGCGAACTCACTGAAGTCAGGTCGGCAATGGCATCGAGGGCGTCTTCGTCTTCAGTTTCGATGAGCAGTGCGTTAAACCATTTGATCGGCACAATGGCCCGCACCTCGCCGAGGGCAGTGATCATGTCAATATATTCGGGATTTACCGGAAGGTCGCGCGAAGTACGCAAAAAGCCTAACGCCGTGAAGTTAACAAAGGAAAATGGATTGGGTTGCGGGCCTTGTTGTTGAAACAACCAAATCGGAAAAAGACAGGTCTCATGGAATTACTATTTTGTGTGGAGTGCTTCTCAGGATTTGAAATCCTGCGTTTCTGTCAACTGATTGAAAATGATAAATTAATGGCGACAAGCAGTTGCAATTCCGCAAATTTGTGAAATGGCCGGAGGGAAGGACGCAGGATTACAAATCCTGCGAAGCGGTGTAGCCGGAGGTGTTAGATTAGACTGGGATGTGGCGCATTTCGCAGGTCAAAGATCCTGCAGGCAGTGAATTTGTAATCCTACGCTATTTCAACTAATAAAAAATAAAAACATAAAGGTGATAGATAGCGCAGTCCCGCAAAGTTGTGAAATGGCCGGGCGGGCGCAGGATTGCAAATCCTGCGAAACGTTGTCGCCGAAGGTGGTAGATTAGCGGGGAAGCCGCAGGATTATAAATTCACTGCCTTGCAGCCTAAAGAGCGCACCGATACGCCCTCACTCCATACCATACTCAATAATCTCCCAATTAAATTCAGTACCGAAACGAATGTTGTCGGCCACGGGGTCTTCTGAGTAATCGAGGCGGGTGGTGAGGTCGCGGAAGTAGCGGCGCACCAGCCCCACTTCAGGGGCGTAAATTTCGAAGGAGAGTTGGTCTTCCACAAAGTTGAAATTGTCGAGCTGCAGCACTTTCACCGTTTCCGGAAAGGACAGCTCGCCGAATGTTCGGGACACGTAGAGGCTGTCGTAGCGATAGGTGCGCGGCTCGTTGTTGTTGAGCGCATTGCCGTTCCAGGTACTGCTGCTCTCAATTGGAAATCCCATCTTGATGTAACGCACATTTTCCTCGATTTTCTGTGCATTCATAGAGGTTCGTTTGACGAACCACACATCGACGAGTTCCCACGGGTCGTCTTCCGAAAATCGCTTGAAGCGCTCGAGCCTTTGGGCCGTCTCACCTGCGCCGTCGGTAAAGTCAGATTCGATCAGCTCTTTGATAAAATAGCTCGAAGTATCGTGAACCCCTGCGGCATCCTGTGTCGGATTGTCGTGCCATATCGAGTCGGCGCGGTAGACCACGTAGTGGCCGATTTCGATCGGGAAATAGTTGTAGCCTAGATCCGGAGAAACATCACTACCCTCATCATCTCGCGAACAGGCCGCAAAGAGAACAGCCAACATGGTCAGATAAAAGAGTTGTTTCCTCATGGTTGCAAATTTAACCCGAATCTACTTTACTTTTTGGCCTTTATCGTATCGCTCCTTCTTTTCCACCTTGCCCTTGGTCGTGTAGGTGATGACCTCGCCGTGGAGTTCGTCTTCGAAATACTTGCCTTCGCGCATCACTTGCGTACCGTATAGCCGCTGCACCGGCCGCGTACCACCGAATTCGTCGGCCACCTCCTCGGTGCGCCACTCCCCTTGCCGGTAGTACTCCTTGAAGGGGCCGTGTTTCTTTCCATTTTTGTAAGTGTATTCGCTGCGCTTAATGTCGTCGGGATAGTACTTTTCAAAAAGGCCGTTTTGCGGATGCTCGCTGATCACCTTGCCTGCGCGGTACACGTGAATCACTTCTATCGCCCCCGATTCGAGGTAAGTGTACCAACTGCTCTCGCGCTTCCCGTCCACGTAGTTGCCTTCGAGCATGGGCTTTCCATTGGTGTGGTAATTGGTGAATTTGCCCTCGTACTTCACACCGTCCACCACATATGCTTTGAGCTTCAGGTTGCCGTCGGGGTAGTATTGCTCCCACTCTCCGTGCTTTACGCCGTCTTTAAAGGTTGCCTTTTCAGAAATGCTGCCATCCGCGTAATAAGTGCGCGAGGTGCCGTGCTTTTTACCATCGCGGTAACTTTCCTCAGCGGTGAGGGTGCTATCCACATCAAAAAACAGCCAAATGCTGTCGCGTTCGCGGTCTTTGTAATTGCCCTTGGCCATGAGGGTGATGCCATCGGGGTAGAAAATTTCAGCCCTGTCTTTTCCGCTGCCGAGATGGTGAACCCGGGCCTGCAGCGTTCCGTCTTCATAGTAGCGCTCTGTGGTGCCGACGGGTTCGTCGTTTTTGAATTCGGCGCGGTAGGCCACCTCGCCCGTTTCCGGGTGGGTTTTGATCCACTCCCCTTGTTTGCGCCCCTGCTTGTCGGTTTGGTTGGGTTGTGCTTTCGCAAAAAACGGTGTTGCGCACAGCAAGCCCAGAACGCCTGCAGCCGTGATGATCCTGAGGTATGCCTGTCGTATGTGCAATGTATCAACCATGAATTTCATCGGCGAAGGTTAAAAAATCTTCCGTAAAATGATCCCACGAAAAAAGGTGTTTCCCCTCTTCTGCGGCTTCGGCAAAGGACGCTTCGAGGTCTTCCTCAAAAAAACGAACCAATGCATCGGCTATTGCCTGCGGCTCGGGCGCGGTTACGAACCCGGCTTTGCCGTCGGGCACAATCTCAGCCAGCCCCCCCACATCAGTGACCAGCATGGGGCGGCCGAACTGATAGGCAATCTGAGTAACGCCACTCTGAGTGGCATCCCTGTATGGCTGGGCCACAATGCGCGCACTGCAAAAATATTGGCGCACCTGCTCAGTGGGGATGTACTTGTCGTGAAAACTGACCACATCGCCCAACCCGTGCTTCTCGACCAGCTTGAGATACGGCCCGCGGTCATCGTAAAATTCGCCGGCCGAAATGAGTTTGATGCCGAGCTTACGGATGCGCTCGTCTGCAAAAGCCTGAATGAGCAGGTCGAGGCCCTTGTATTTTCTAACAAAACCAAAGAAGAGCACATGGCGATCGGCGGGATCGAGGCCAAGCTCCTTACAAGCCACCTCTCTCGGCACGGGATCGCCGAAGATGTCGTAAATCGGATGCGGGTGCACGTGGACGCGCTTGCCGGGTGCAAATCGCTCGAGGTCATCGGCCACCCTCCGCGAGAGGGCCACAAAGGCATCGCAGTGGCGGAAGAACCAGTTTGAAAAACTTCGGTCAAACGGCCTGCGCTCATGTGGCACCGCATTGTCGACGAGGCCCACCACTTTCAGCGCAGGGTACTGCAGGTAAAAGCTCACAATCTCGGCTTGAACCCCTTTTGCCGTAAGGCTGCCGCAAAAAGACTCGTTAAAATGCGAGATACCGCCCCGAAGCGGATAGGCCGGACCTACGATGACAATTCTTTTGACTTTTCCCACGCAGCGAAGTTAGGGAAATGGGGGTGGCAAAAACCTTGCCGCGCCCGCTGTTTTTAACGCTGCTGTGCCGATAACGGTTAAAGATTGTAAAAGTAGCGAATCTACACATCGATAGAGAAACGCACTTCAAATGGCCATTGGTTCGAAATGCGCGCAGCAACTTCACAAGGAGACGCCATGATCCGCTATTTGCAAGCATCATGTCTCTTTTTCCTACTAAACTGATTTTTTTATCGACTAATCTCCCGTTTAATTCGCCTGATTCAATATTTTTCTTTTCTAACGCCCTCATCCTCGAAACTCGTTGATTTTCAATCTTTCCTGATCAATTCTTTTAGTCGATACAAAACCATCTTTCATCCTTAAATTTCGAGCACTCGTAACCAATATCATGAGATATATGTATTGACATATGCAAGGAAAACTATACACAATGGAGTCATTCATCGCCGTGCTTATCAATTTGGCAGGCAATTTTTGCGGTTCTATCGACAGGATCGCATTCCGCAAAAAGCTTATTTCGAAACAATTCCTGACCGCTTTCCCGGCGGTTATCCTTTTAACCACAGGCGCTGCAAACGCGCAATGCGGGTTTACGATATCGACTGAGGGTTCAGGACTCGGCTGCGTGCAAACCGAAGAAACCGCAGTGTGGGTGAACACTGCCAACGCGGTCGTCGTCGGTCAGAATATCGAAAAAGACGGCGGCGGCAATAATTGGAACAGCGGCGGAGAATCTTCGGCTGCATTTACCGATTTCGGATACGCCGAAACAGTGGTGATTGAAAATGACCGGCAAAAAGCTTTCGGCCTCAACCACAACGGTACGGGATATCATCCCAATTCCCTCGCGTTCGGATTTTTC
>JAIVHQ010000015.1 GCA_020200995.1 Flavobacteriales bacterium | reverse complement strand
CCTTCGCTCCTCTCTCCGCGTAACGATTTTACTTGCAAGGCCGAACGAAATATACGGGTGTTTTGACAGCTGCTGAGCCGTTGCGGAGTTGATGTTAATTTTTCGAATCGCTGCAGTGTCAATTTCGACCTGCCCGGCAATCCGATCGACATTCTCCTCCGTCATTTTCCAGAGTTCCATGAGTTGAGCGAGGGTGAAATACCCGCCTAGTTCCTCACGGTACTCCACGATGAGTCGCGCATAAAACGAACCTATTCCCGCCACTTCCAGCAGCTCGTTCGTATCGGCGCTATTGAGTTCAGCCTTTATGGGGTTGTACCGAAACGAATCGTAGTCGGCGGTGTCTGACCATTTCACCCGCTCTTTTTTTTCAAATTTCTGTGTGGAGTAACGCGTCTTTTTCGGTGGCGCCTTTTCAGGCAGAAGTAAATATGGCCGGATGCTGTCAAAGCGTGCCTCGTCCATGAAGTAAAGCCTTCCGAAATCATCCTTTTCGCGAAACTCAGCTCCCGCGGCCATGTATTTACGTAGGGTGCCAATCTCTTTTGGCGAAAAGCCCAAAGCTGAAAACCCTGAATCCGAGAGCTGGTTGGGGTCAAAATTGAAGAGTACGGGCGGAACTTGTTTACCGGAAGACTCACCCATGTCCTGCCCGCGCCGTGCAGTTGATGATGCTATCGCAGTCAAACGCTCAAAAACGGACCCACTCATTTCGGGAGGGGACGGTTCCACCAGGCGCGGATAAACCATCGCCACAGCCATCACCGTAAGGCTTAAAACGAGGACAAATACAGTGCCCCTGCGCTCAGCCCGGTGGTGAATAAAGTAAGATCGAAAACGTTTGAACAGTTTAAACATGATCGCCCGATGGTTCCCGGGCGCTCAGCGCTACTTAAAACGCTTTATTTCACCCGTCTTTATTTTGTGAAAGTACGATTTTAGTTCATTTCTCACCTCTCCCGACAAAATTACCAGGCCCATAATGTTGGGGAAGGCCATGCCGAGAATCATCAGGTCAGAAAAATCGAGCACGCTGCCGAGACCCACTGAAGCTCCCACCACTACAAAAACCAAAAAGATGGCTTTGTAGGTTACTTCGGCGGTTTTGGACGTGCCGAAGAGATAGGTCCACGCCTTGAGGCCGTAATACGACCACGAAATCATGGTGGAAAATGCAAAGAGTACAATTGCCACCAGCAGTACCCAGTCAAACCATCCGAATATGCTGCTGAATGCCGCCGAGGTGAGTTCGGAGCCGTTAAGGTCGCCGGGCGTATCGGCGAAACCGGTAAAGATTAATACCAAAGCCGTCATGGTACATACCAGTACAGTATCCACAAAAGGTTCGAGCAGGGCAACAAGGCCTTCACTCACGGGGTACTTGGTTCGCGATGCCGCATGGGCGATGGATGCTGAACCCACACCTGCTTCGTTGGAAAAAGCAGCCCTTTGAAATCCGACAATCAACACGCCGATTACTCCTCCCTTGAGGGCCGAAGGTGAAAATGCTCCGTCGTAAATGGCTTGAAAAGCATTTCCGATATTGCCAAAGTGCAGCAATATAATGATGATGGCAAACCCGACGTAAACGCCCACCATTACAGGGACGATCTTATCGGTCACCTTGGCAATGCTCTTGATCCCGCCGAGAATTACGAGGCCCACCAAAATGGCGAGTATCACTCCGAAAAGCGCTCCGTTGTTCTGAAAGAAATCGATTTTCGAAGCCACCTGCGCAAATGCCTGATTGGACTGAAACATATTACCGCCTCCAAAGGAACCTCCCACGCAGAGGATGGCAAACAGGGCTGCGAGCACCTTGCCGAACTTTTTCATGTTGCGCTTCGCGAGGCCCTCGCTGAGGTAGTACATCGGCCCGCCCGACACTTCGCCTTTATCGTTGATTCTGCGATACTTCAACCCAAGAGTACACTCGGTGAACTTGCTGGCCATTCCGAGGAGGCCCGCGATGATGATCCAAAAAGTGGCCCCGGGCCCGCCGATCACAATGGCCACAGCCACACCTGCAATGTTTCCGAGCCCCACCGTAGCCGAAAGTGCAGTGGTCAGTGCCTGAAAATGGGATACCTCTCCTTCATCATTGGGATCGTCAAACTTCCCGGCCACCAAGAGCAGCGCCTGTTTGACACCCCTGAAGTTGATGAAACGCATCCTGATTGTGAAAAACAAGGCCCCCAAAACCAGCCACACTACGATAAAAGGGATGCCCTTCTCCTGTACATCGCCATTGGGGTGGAGCACCGGTTGGGCTTCGTCGTAGACAATTCTTCCGATCACCCCCGTATTCGCTTTTGCGAGCATATCGGGGTCATCAGCATCGTACACCAATTCACCCACGCTGTTCCACCTCTCCAGGGTCCCCGGCTCGGCCGCAAAAATAGTCAGCGTGTCGTTCTTATTCCTCCGAATCAGGGCCAGCTTATCACCCTCCTCTATCCTGGCTCCTTCGTCTTTGTACCACTCCATGAGGAAAACCCGACGAAGACTTGTCTGCTCGGGCTTTACGGTGTACAGGCGGCGTTCGTCAGCGTACACCACAGGATCATAAACCCCGATGAAGTCAAAAGGATCCCAAAAGAGCACAGAAGAAATGGTGTTCACCAAGGGCAGAAAGATGGAGTTAATGCGCTCTTCGGTAGAGGTGATGGGCACTTTACCTTTCAGATCCACAGTGGCTCCCGTGGAGTCTTGTACAATCACTGAAAAGCTGACACCCTCGGTGAGTCCACTCGACATTTTTGAGTTTTGGGGCGTTTCTTGATTACTCCACTTGTAGGTGTAGGGTGGCGTGCCGGAAATGACTTTGACCTCGACCCTGCCGTCGTCTATTTGCTCGCTGTCATTGAAGATGATCAGCTCGGCATCGATTTGTCCTAAAGCGAAATTTGAAATAAAAAGAAAGGCAATCAGAGCAACGAACCGAAGATTTCCCATGGGTAACAAACTGGCTTGATAAAGAAATTTAGATCAAATAAGTCGCTAAAGAAAGCATTTTCGGGCATTGGTCAAAATACGAAAGCCGAAACAGGACTATAAATCCCAAACGGTCGGACTCGACCGAAAGCGAAAAAAAGAGGGGTACTCCTTCCAAAATGCCATGAAGAGATACAAAATCAATGGCGACCCAAGGGTGATGAAGGAAATGTAGATGAAGTACAACCTGATTCGGGAAGAGGAAATTCCAAGCATTTCACCCCACCAGGCGCATACTCCGAATGCCTGTTTTTCGAAAAAGCTGTAGATGTATTCAATGGGCTTTGGCATGGCGATCGAGTAAATGTATTCCCGTCTTACAAGTTAGACATTTTCTGGCATCACAACCAAATTTTTTCAACTGAAGTAATCCCTGTGAATCAAAAGCATTTTCAGCCCTGAATCCCAACTTCTTAAAGCCTCTAATCACTTTATTGTTTTCGGGTGGGAGCTCCTCCGTCAATGCCACAGCCCGCTCACTGAAAGCTTCGTCTTTGCTGAATTTTCCCAGAGCGAAGAGAAACGGCACCACCGCATTGATCACCAGGAGCCCTTTCGCCGTATCGCCAATATGCTTCTTGACAGGAGCACTTTCGCGCTCCAGCGTATATCGTGTTTTCCAAAAATCTCCTTCGAGAGAAACATCAAAAAGCCCGAACACCGACTCGGAATCGGGACGCTCCAGGATTTTTTGCGCGACGGCGCCATGGGTGTGGTAAAATGTGGCAACCTGGGCCAGGCGAATCGCAGGGAAATTCTGAGGCCGCAACCTGAATAGCTTCCACGCAGACTTGGGCATGGGATCGAGGTCAAACTTTCGTTGTAAAAAGGCATACCTCTTCACGAGGTCAACGGCATAAGGGTGGTCAAAATCGACTTCGGTCAAAAACCCCGCCTGCCCGAGCAGGAGTGCTTCCAGATCGGTGCGATCGCTCCACAATTTGCGCAGCAGTGCAAAAGGCGTGGCACGGGCCAATTGCTCAAAAGGTAAGGCGTTCACTTTTAAACCAAACCCCCGCATCAAAAGCTTGTAAAAAGCCGCTTCGAGGTCACCGCGGGTTTCGGTCAGGTGGTCGAAACACAGGGCCGATTTGTCCTGAAGGCGGCTAATGAAGGCGGCCTCAACCGTGCCCGATTTGATGATTTCCGGTACCTCTTCCACCAAATTTTCGCAGGGAATAAAGCCGTCTTTCTTCAACCAAGACTTGTAGTAACGCCAGGTTTGGTAGTCAAATCGGTCTTTGAGGCAAAGCACAGGCAATGGGTCGCCGCTCCCGCTGCTCACATCGGCATCGGCGGTGTAGACCACGTGAAGAATTACATTGTCATAAGCCCTGTCGAGGTGGTGCTTGTGCCTGAACCAATCGGAAGCGGAAATGTGAATTTCGACATTGCCGGCCCATTCGGTGTTGCCGATTCGGAGGCGGGAATTCAAAAAATCGGGGCCGGCATTCGTATTCTGTATGCCGGGGGCAATCACGTGCACGGCCTCACCATCAAGGGTGCGAAGGTCGTAATCCTTGAACTTTTGGAATCGCCACAGGTATTGCAGAAAGTCTTCGTTCATCGCCGGTTGGGGGCTTGGATGAACTAAAGTAAGCATTATTTCTGAAGTATTTTGTTCATTTCCATCGCAATCGACTCAGCCACTGCCCTTGCTGCTTCTGCAAAATCGCTTTCGCGCGAGGCGTAAAGAATGGATCGGGAGGCATTGACCAGCAAGCCCACATCGCTGTTAAGACCGTAACGGCACACTTCACTCAGGCTACCACCCTGGGCACCTACGCCGGGCACGAGCAGGAAGTGATCGGGAACGATTTTGCGAATGCCTTCAAACATCTCGGGTCGGGTAGCGCCGACCACGAACATGGTGTTGTCCGAAGTGCCCCAGGCGGCCGCCTTTCGGAGTACAGATTCGTACACCGGAGAGCTGTTGCCATCTTCAATAAATTGAAAATCGTCGGCCCCGGCGTTTGAAGTCAAGGCAAGGATCACCACCCATTTTTCCGGAAAGGACAAAAAAGGCTGCACACTGTCGCTGCCCATGTAGGGGGCCACGGTCACCGAGTCGAAAGCGTAGGTCTCGAAAAAAGTCTGCGCGTACATCCGCGAGGTGTTGCCGATATCGCCGCGCTTGGCATCAGCGATGGTGAAGTGGCCCTCGCCTATGTAGTCGAGGGTGGCACCGAGCACCTCCCAGCCCTTGGGGCCGAGGGCTTCGTAAAATGCAATGTTGGGTTTGTACGCTGCGGCAAAAGGCCGGGTAGCGTCAATGATGGCTCTGTTAAAGGCCAAAATCCCATCGGCGCCTTCGAAGCCCTCAGGCATTTTGGCCGGGTCGGGATCCAGCCCCACACAGAGGAAACTGCCCTTCTCCTTGATGATTTCAATAAGGCGTCGGCGGTTCATCAGCTTTGGGTTTCTTGAAGTTTTTCGGCATTATCGGCCATGCGCAGGGCCTCAGAGACCTCTTGGAGATCGCCCTCCAACACAGCTTGCAGGTTGTACAGGGTGAGGTTGATTCGATGGTCGGTAAGGCGCCCCTGCGGATAGTTGTAGGTCCTGATTTTGGCCGATCGGTCGCCCGACGACACCATCGATTTGCGCTTCACCTGATCGGCGGCCAGCTTTTTTTCAAGCTCCATCTCGTAGATGCGGGTGCGTAGCACGGCGAGCGCTTTTTCGTGGTTGCGCAGTTTAGACTTTTGATCCTGGCACTGGGCCACAATACCGGTGGGGATGTGGGTGAGGCGAATGGCCGAGTAGGTGGTATTCACCGACTGACCGCCCGGGCCGCTGGCACAATAGCTGTCCACGCGGATGTCGGATTCCTTCACCTCTACATCAAACTCCTCGGCCTCGGGCAGTACGATCACTGTGGCCGCCGAGGTGTGCACCCTGCCCTGGGTTTCAGTTTGCGGAACGCGTTGTACCCGGTGCACCCCCGCTTCGTATTTCAAGGTGCCGTAAACATTGTCGCCGACCACGTTAAAAATAATCTCTTTGAAACCTCCCACCGATCCGTAATTGGTATCGAGCAATTCCATTTTCCACCCCCGGCTTTCGATGTATTTGGTGTACATTCGGAACAGGTCACCTGCGAAAAGGCAAGCTTCATCACCCCCGGTTCCGGCGCGGATTTCCATGATGGCATCTTTGCCGTCTTCGGGATCTTTGGGCACCAGGAGCTGCTTGATCTCTTCTTCGGCCTTTTCCTTTTCTTCTTCAAGGCTTTCTACTTCCATGCGCGCCATTTCCCTGAACTCCTCATCCTTTTCATTGCGGACCATGTCGCGGGAGTTTTTCAGGTTTTCGCACATCAGCTTGTAGGCGTCATAGGCTTCCACGATGGGTTCGAGGTCTTTGTACTCCTTTGAGAGCTTCACATAGCGCTTCATTTCCGACATTACGTTCGGGTCGTTGAGTTGCTTACCTACTTCTTCGTAGTGGTCTTTCACAGCACCCAGCCGGGCGATGATTTCGTTCTCATCCATGGTGTTCAATTGTAAATGTAAGTTCCGTGCTCCCCGCGGATGGTGAGCTGCTTGCCCTCGAATGCCTCTACCCTGCCCACGATGGCAGCATCGATATCAAATGATTTGGAGATGGCGATAATCTTCTCGGCCGTACCGGCATCGGTGTAGATTTCGAGCCTGTGACCCATGTTGAAGACTTTGTACATTTCCTTCCACGGGGTATTCGATACCCGCTGAATGGTTCGAAACAATGGCGGCAACGGCATCATGCTGTCTTTAATAACGTGTACATTGTCTACAAAGTGAAGCACCTTGGTTTGGCCCCCTCCGCTGCAATGCACCATCCCGCTCACTGCGCTGCGGTGCGATTCCAGGATCTTCCTGACCACAGGTGCATAAGTTCGCGTGGGCGAAAGCACCATTTTACCCAGGGTGTCGGGGAGGTCGTCTATTCGGTCGAGCAATCCGTAGGGGCCGCTGTAAGCCAAAGCTTCAGGGATGGAGTGGTCATAGGTCTCGGGATATTTCACACCTGTTTCCTTCCGGAAAATATCGTGACGCGCCGAGGTCAGTCCATTGCTCCCCATGCCCGCGTTGTACGCATCCTCATAGGTGGCCTGACCGTGTGATGCGAGTGCCACGATCACCTGCCCTGCTGCTATGTTTGCGTTGTCGATCACATCACTGCGCTTGATTCTGGCAGTCACGGTGCTATCCACGATGATGGTTCGAACCAGGTCGCCCACATCGGCTGTTTCGCCACCGGTGCTTCGAATATCGATTCCGTGCGATCGCAGGTTTTCGAGCAATTCTTCGGTGCCGTTGATCACTGCCGAAATCACCGCTCCGGGTATGCATTGCTTGTTCCGCCCAATGGTCGAACTCAGCAAAATGCCGTCGGTGATTCCCACACAGAGCAAGTCGTCGATGTTCATGACCACGGCATCTTGTGCAATGCCTTTCCAAACACTGAGGTTGCCGGTTTCTTTCCAGTAGGCGTAGGCAAGTGAAGACTTGGTGCCGGCCCCGTCTGCGTGCATGGCAATACAATGTTCCTCGCTTCCGGTGAGGTAGTCGGGAATCATTTTGCAAAACGCTTTGGGAAAAAGTCCCTTGTCGACGTTCTTGATGGCGGCGTGTACATCCTCTTTGCCGGCGCTTACTCCACGGGCGCTGTATCGTTGTTCTTCGGGCATTTACAATTCTTTTAAAGTTTTGTCAGGTTGTTTTCCAAGGTGCAGAACCTCCAAAATAGCGGAGGCATAAAGGTCAGAAAATAAAAAAGCATCTCTGCCATTTTCAGACAAAGATGCTCATTCAAGATTATTTGGCACTAATTAAAGTCTGTCAATACACCCAAGTGGCTGATTCATAAAGTTCGATAGCAACGCGCACGAAGTTCTAAAAAGCAAGGAGTCCCGCCGCGGCGGGATGACTCATTAAAGAATAAGTGCAAGGCAGATAGCGGGCTTTATGAACAGCCACAGCCACTAATTGTCGGTCGGGTCTTCCGGAATATAATCAAAGTTAAGTACAGTAAATTCCGTACGTCTGTTCTTTTGATGGGCCGCTTCGCGCTCTTCTTCGGAGCCCATGGCGGCTATTTGCTGGTCAGATATTCTGGTTTTGCGCTCACCGTAGCCTTTTGCTACCATGCGCTCTCTGGGAATACCTTTTGAGATTAGGTAATCCACGCAACTCTGCGCCCTTCTCTGGCTCAAGTCAAGGTTGTAGCCATCACCACCGCGGCTGTCGGTGTGTGCCTGCAACTCAATAACGATGGTCGGGTTGTCGGTCAACGTGCTGTAAAGATAATCAAGCGAGTCGAGTGAATTCACATTTTCGTTCACCTGGAGCTCAGCCTTGTTGTATGCGTAGCGTACCTCGGGAAATTCGATCGCCTTGTCGGGTGCGGTAAAGGTGATGAAGTACTCTTTTAGGAACGTGGTTGATTCGTTGAGACCAACAGTGCTGATTTGGTCTTTGGCCACCAGGTATTGGGGCTTTGAAACCTCGATAGAATAGTTGGTCGCGGGATTGATATATCGCTCCTCTCCCTTCTTTTCGAAAGTAAAAGCACCCGAACCGTCGGTTGAGGCTTGGAAAGAAGCCCCGTCGCTTCCCACAACTGTAATTTCAGCTTCGGGCACGGGCATTTGAGAGTCTTTGTCATAGACCACGCCCTCGAGGGCAAACACCAACGGCGGCAGTGAGAATGAATAAATGTCATCTTTACCGCTTCCACCCTGACGGTCGGAGCTGAAAAATCCGCGCTCTGAATCACCTTCCCAGATGATTCCAAAATCGTGGCCTGTAGAATTGATCGGCGCACCCATATTTTCGGGGTTGCTCCACTCCTTGTCGCCTGCAGATTCAGCCTTGAAAATGTCGAGGCCACCCATTCCCATATGTCCGTTAGATGCAAAAAACAGCACGCCATCCTTTCTAAGGAATGGGAACATCTCGTCGCCCGGGGTATTAATCGAAGAGCCCAGGTTTACCGAAGGGCCTGCGGTACGTGAGGCCTTGTCGAAAGGAGCCATCCAAAGGTCTCGGCCGCCGAACCCGCCGGGCATATCGCTGGCGAAGATAATAAAGGTCTCGTCTTCATTAAATGCCGGGTGACCAACGGTTGTGTTATCCGAACTTTGGTCATTTTTTAAGGAAATTTTTTGTGCTGTGGACCAGGATTTTTCGGTTTTGCGCGCCATAAAGATGTCGCAGCCTTTGTTCTCTTCCTGCGTATGCTCGCAGCGGGTGAAGAACAACATATTTCCATCTTTGGTCACATAGGGTGTGGCCTCACTATGCAGGGTATTGACCCTGTAGGTAAGTCGCTCAGGCTCGCTCCACTTCCCTTTTTGATCGCGGGTCGCCAAGAAAATATCCTGAAAGCTTTCTCCGGTGCGTTCGTCTATTTCACTTCCCTGAGAGCCTTGGCGTGATGAACCAAAGAGGATGGTGTTGTATTCCTCCTCATCCGGAAACCAGCCCGGTGAAAAATCGTACTCAGGCGAATTTAGCAGCACCTCATTTTGTGCCTGATACCTGGTGGGATTTTTTCGCATTTCCTTTGCAAATTCACATTGGGCAATGCCTATGTCTGCGCGGGTGTCGTCGGGCTGTTTTGTCTGGTACTTTTCGTAAAATTCGATCGCCTGGTTGAAGTCACCTTCGCGGTGATATGCCTGAGCAAGATATAAAAATGCTTCGGGCCCATCGTATTGTGCTTTCAGCGCTTTGTTGTACCACACCACCTGTTGCTTGTAGTCAAGCACCATGCGGTAGCTTTCGGCTATTTGAAACAGTAAACGGGCCTTTTCGTCGGCGGCATTCACTTTGGCATAAGCCTTTTTGTACTTGTCGATGGCGCCGTAATAAGCTTCGTTTTGAAAGGCGTTGTCCGCCTCTTTCACGAGCCTCTCGGGCTGCGCATTGGCGACCTGAACAGTCAAGATGACCATGACCGCAAATAATATGTGTTTTCGCAATTGCATGTGTGTAGCTAAGATTATATCCGAATGCAAAATAAGCCCGAAAATAAACAATACTTTCCGAACTGACCAAACCCTTTTCGTTCTACCGCTGATACCGAAGGTGAATTTTGCTGTATGCAAGATCAATAGCTCATACTTAGAGCGAGTTAACTTTCGACAGGGCTATCCTTAAAACTTCGAGAGGAGTTGTCCAAAATCCAATTATCACTCCAAACGGACTCCGTCTAAAGTCTAAAATAAATTTTCCAAAACGCAGGATTGCACTTAGATTACAAAGAAAATTGCCCTCCCGAAAATATCGAAAGGGCAATTAACTTTAAAACGCGGAACCGATTCGCTTAGCTCGTAAACAAAAGCTCGCGCAATTTTGGTATCGGCCAGAGTTCATCGTCCACAATAAGTTCGAGCTTATCGGCGTGGTATCGAATATCCTCCATGTAAGGCTTTACCTTGTCGCAGTAGGCTACCGCCTGATTATAGACATCTTCGATCTTATTGGCTTCCTTTCTGGCCTCGATCATTTCATACACTTTCTTGCTCATGGCCTCCACCCGTTCTGATATTTCCTCGATGGTAGCGAGCTGCGTGGCACCTGCTTTGGCAGCAGAGGCTTTCGGCAAGATGCTGTTCAGGCCCTGCACGTTTTGGATTAAGAGGTTCTGATAGCGAAGTGCAGTGGGAATGATGTGGTTTAATGCAAGGTCACCACATTTTCTCGACTCGATTTGAATTTGCATGCGGTATTTCTCCAACTCAATTTCAACCCTCGCCTCCAACTCACGCGCTGAGAGCACGCCGTGCTTCTCATAGATATCAATCACTTCCTTCTTGCGAAGCAGAGCCAAGGCGCGAGGCGTATCGCGCACGTTGCTCAGGCCTCGTTTCTTGGCCTCTTCCACCCATTCGTAACCGTATCCGTTGCCTTCAAAGCGGATTTTTTTAGAAGCCGCAATGCATGTTTGGAGTTCTTTCAATATGGCTTCATCGCGCTTCTCCCCTTTCTTAATGCGTCCGTCGACAGCGTCTGCAAAAATGTGAAGTTGATGTGCCATGATGGTATTGAGTGCTGCCATCGGCACGCCGCAGTTGGCTGCGGAACCCACAGCGCGAAACTCAAACTTATTTCCCGTAAAGGCAAATGGAGAGGTTCTGTTTCGGTCGGTGTTGTCCAGGAGTATTTCAGGAATCTTACCGATGTTGAGCTTAAGCTGCGTCTTATCGGCGGGGGTCATTTTGCCCGCTTTTACGC
>JAIVHQ010000329.1 GCA_020200995.1 Flavobacteriales bacterium | reverse complement strand
ATGGTGGCGCGGGCCGTGCTTGATAAGATCGAAATGACCATCGACGAGGCTGACGCGGGTATCTGGGAATTTCGAAACCAAGCACACCGCCACGCTTACACCAACCTTTTTCAATGGGCGGGCTGTCACGCCGCAATGAAAATTGCCCAAAAAACAGGGAGTACGGACCTGGTCAAAAAAGCCCGAAAACTCGCCGCCAAAGCCGCAGATTACATCGAGCAGTGCTATATGCCGGAACGACATGCCTATGCCCAGGGCGTGGGGAACACCCACTTGGATGCAAGCACTTTGCAGTTGATTGTCATGGGCTATATTCCTCACGACTCGCAGCGGGCGCTCGATCACCTGAAGGCGTTGGAGCAAGATCTGAAGGCGGGAAAAGGACTCTTCTATCGCTACCTGCAGGAAGACGATTTTGGAAAACCTGAGTCTACATTTCTAATTTGTGGATTTTGGTACGCTGAAGCACTCGCCTGCGTGGGGAGAATCGACGATGCTATGGAAGCTTTCGAAGACCTTTCGTCTCGCGCCAACCACCTCGGCCTGCTGAGTGAAGATGTGGACGAAAAAGACGGCTCTATGTGGGGCAACTTTCCACAGGCTTACAGCCATGTGGGCTTGGTTAACGCTGCAGCTCGAATCAACGCTCGCCTCAACCGCCCCGGCTTTCTATTTGTCGACTAATAAAGACAGTAAATCGCGCACATCTTTCACACCGTCAATTCCGAAACGCGCGTGTGATGTTCCCGGACCCACCTTTACAGTAAAGGCGGTTTTGGGAAGCGATTTGAACATGTCTTCATCGGTGGTATCATCGCCAAGGCAAAGGGTAAATTCTGCATTTGCCGCGTCCTGCCAAAGTTTGGCTGAGCGGCCTTTGTTAATGCCTTCAGGTTTGAGTTCAATGACATGGTCGCCATCCAGCACCTGGAATCCGCGTTCGCCGAGCATATGCTTTAATTGACTGGTGAGCTCGCTTTTTCGCATTTCGCCCAATCCCTTTTCTGCTTTGCGGTAGTGCCAAACCAATGAATTACTTTTGGTCTCCACAAAAGTTCCGGGGGTCCTGTCTACGTAGAAATTCATGATTTCTCCGGCTTCCGCGTGCCAGCCTTCGGCATCGGCATCGATATTTTTTTCCCAACCCTTGCCCGCTTCTCTGGACCAAACGCCATGCTCGGCCACAAGGTGAACAGGTATGGAGCCCAGCCATTTGCCTAAGGTTTCGTGCTTTCGGCCGCTGATCACTACCACCTCATTTTTTGGGTGCTTCGCCAGCGCCGAAAGATCCTTAAGCAGGGCTTCATCCGGAGCGCAAGCTTGCGGGTCGTTGTGAAAGTTCACCAGTGTCCCATCGTAATCCAGCAGTAAAAGCCTCTTTTTTGCGCTTTGGAATGAATTGACGAGCTCACTTCGCTTTTCAGCCGAGAGTGCAACGGTTCTCATAGATACCTGTAGGCGCTTCACTCGTTCGAGGTTTTCAAAAAAGAGCTCTACCCAACTAAAAATATTGTACTTCCGCACAGTGGCTTGCATGGTGGCCATGTGTTGTTTTTGTTCTTCTACGGGCATTTGGAGAGCCCGGTGCATTGCTTCCACCACTTGATTTTCGTCGGTCGGATTGACGAGAATGGCATCCGACAGTTCTTTTGCGGCTCCTGCCATTTCACTCAAAATCAGCACACCATCTTGCTTTTCGCGCGAAGCTACGTATTCCTTGCACACGAGGTTCATTCCATCTCTAACGGGAGTAATCACCGCGACATCACACATTCTGTAAAAGGCCCCGAGGGCGGTAAACGGGTAGCTGCGATAGAAATAGTGGATCGGAACCCAACTCATGCGCCCGTATTTCGAGTTTATTTTGCCGACCAACTCGTCTACCTGCTCTTTCAGAGCCTGGTAATTGGGCACCTGATCGCGAGAGGGGACAACGATGAGCAACAGCGATACTTTCTCGCGGTATTCGGGATAGCGTTCGAGAAGCTCATCGAAAGCCTGCAATCTTCGGGGGATTCCTTTGGAGTAGTCGAGGCGATCCATTGAGAGCATAAGACGCTGCGGCCCCAAACTTTTGCGGTAACGCTCTTCGCGCTCAATGGATTCGGGATGCACGGCATTATCTGCGTATTTGTCGTAATCGATACCCATGGGCAGCGGGTCGGCCACCACGGTGCGGTCTTCGAGTTGAATCTGATTGCCGCTGTAGGGATAGCCCGCCAGGCGATGTGCCGAACTTAAAAAGTGGCGCATGTCGTCGTAGGTGTGAAATCCGAGGTAGTCGGCCCCGAGCATGCCTTCGAGGAGTTCTCGTCGCCAGGGGAGGATTCTAAATACCTCGTAGGAAGGGAAGGGGATGTGCTGAAAAAAGCCGATGGAAATTTTCGGAAATTTTTTGCGCAGCATGGCGGGCAGGAGCAGTAGTTGATAGTCGTGTACCCAGAGGGTGTCGCCCTCATTGGTGTATTCGGCTATGGCTTCGGCAAATTTTTGGTTCACGGCCACGTACGACTCCCAGTTTTCCTGCGTGTAGTCAATATACTGCAGGAAATAGTGGAAGGCCGGCCAGAGGGTTTGGTTGCAGAAGCCGAGGTAGAATTTGTCGAGTTCATCATCGGTAAGGAATACGGGCCGCATGCTTTCTTTCTTCAGCCCCTCGGTTACTTCGGCTTTTAGTGCATCGCTTTCGAATGATGCCCCGGGCCAACCCACCCAGATGTTGTCACCGTCTTTGTAGATCGAGCCAAGTGCTGTGGCCAGACCTCCTTCGCTCGGTTTATAAGTGAGGCTGTCGCCGTCTTTTTCAATCCTGACGGGAAGCCTGTTTGATACGATGATGGTTTTGGGAGCAGGCATATCTGAATTAATTTGAAGATAGTAGCTAAGGTTCTTTGGTAAAATAATTAATGATTCAGGATGACTTGAATCAGTATTTTACAAAGTTATTGAAATGGACGACTTTTAGCGGTTGGGTGCAACAAGTTTCTAAATTTACCACAACATTTCATTCCACCACGGGTATTTTTGAAAGAACAGAATCACTCAATATTGTAGTTCCACCGATTGCGAGGTGAATGAACCGGCACAAACCGAACTCTGTTTTATTCTTGAAAAGACTAAGTTTGTGAATACGTGAAGATTTACCGCATAGTAATTGTCCTGGTTTTGTCGGCAGTAGCTTTCCCCTTGTTGGGGCAGCCCGTTCAAGGTGATTTTGAGTACGGATTTATGTCAGGTAGTTCTCTGCTGTTCCCGGTTTTTCTGCAGGACTTTTTCTCAAAACGCCCCGAAAAAGAAACTTTCGCCTGAAGGGGGTCGGTTATTACGGGCTGCATTCAGGCAGAATCGAGAATCCTTCCTACCTCCTAAGAAATCAATATGCAGCTGCGTCAGCCATGCTGGAATACCGCATTTTTGATGACTTGTGGGTACACCTCGGGCTGAATTACACCCACCTTTTAACGTCGCGACTTTATTCGGGTGGAACCCTTACAGAAGATGCGGGCAATGCAAATAGCAATCCTTATGGCTTTCAAAATGAGATCAACCCTCTGATTGGATTTGAGCTCAGGCTAGCGTCCAGGTCTCACATCGAACTCAATTACATCCACCCCGCCACCGATCAGTTCAGTCGCAACGTGCAGATAAGCCTTTACTTTGCTATCGACCGCTACATAAATGAACCGTCTCAAAGGAAATTAGATAACGAGGCTGCCCACAATCAAATCAGCGAACTAAAAAACGGTGTGCTCCTGGTGCGCCTGTCCACTTCCACCGCCAAGATCAATGCGTATAAGTCCATTGGTAAAGAAGCTGAAGCCGCAGAGACAGAAAAAGAGCAGCGGAGTATCAATTTGGAAATCATGCAGGCATTTAAAAGAAAATTTGATTTTTGCAGGGTCGAATTTTTCCTCGCTACTGACTCGCGAAAAGTAAGGGAAGACAATTTAAAAGGTATTTTTCTCGACGAGAATCTCAAAGTTGATTCCACCATTACAGTCGATCCACGTCAAGCGTTGTACGCAGCGGAATTCGGATCTACAGGTGGCAGCTCAAGCGGCGGGATCGATATTTCAGCATTGGTGATCATGGACCGAAATCTGGTAAAGCTCCAAAAACCTTTTCCTTACTATACACGTGCTTTATTCACAGCGACCGATGGACAGGCTGACAAGACCTTCCTGGCAGTTCCGTTGCTTCCGTTTACTCCAATGACCTACGACCGCACAGTGGAAAAGATGAACAAGTCACTCCATGAGTACCACACCGCAAATCGACAGTTTTAGTCCATTTCATTCGTTTAAACCTGAGTTCGATTATTCTTCAGGATTCAGAGCGTCTGTAAATAAAATGTTTAACCTAAGCAAGAGTATGTGCTTGCAACAAACAGAGCTCTGTTTTGGAACTGATGTTAAACAATACGGGCGTCAATT
>JAIVHQ010000014.1 GCA_020200995.1 Flavobacteriales bacterium | reverse complement strand
GTATGATTCTTCTTTGTTCAATTCAGGGTTTGTACGTTTTGTTTCTGCTGTTTGTAAAGTCATTATTTACTTTTTATTAATTTGTTATGCTGCTAATATAACAAAATAATATCAAATTTGTTCATTTATTACCAATAGTTTACTGCAGCCTTGTATAGACATCTCAGTAAGAGGTCTTCTCAAAATATTCAATACCTGATGGTGCTCAATATTCAGGCTGGGGATAACCCTTGAGCTGTGTTTCAGCCGTAGCCACGAACATATCGAAAAAGTGATCGAGGTCGGTCTCTGTCAGGTCAGGATTCAAGAGGATTAATCTTATGCTCAACCCATTATCCAGGCGGCAATAATTCACCATGGCCCTCCCCTCGCGTATGAGCTTATACCGCAGGTCTTCATTAAATCGGTCGCTATCTATGCCTTCGGGGACCTTAAACCTGAAGTTTACATTAAGCGTTTGCGTCGGAAACATCAATTCGAGCCTTCCGCTCTCCTCAATCTTTTCAGTGGCATACTTCGCCAGGTGCGTTAGGTGCTCAATGCGTCGGGCATACCCATCGTCGCCGTAGTATTTCCATGCCATCCAAAGCTTTAGAGAATCTACACGGCGTCCGCATTGAAGGGAAGCGGGACCAAGGTCAAAGTCGGAGGTGGCATTTTCGTGATATATGTAGTCCGCATCGTGCGAACTGATCTCCTCGCGCATGATGTTCGGGTCTTTGACCAGCAGCACCGAGCAAATCAGTGGAATATTCATCAACTTGTGTGGGTTCCAGGAAAAGCTGTCGGCACGGTCAAGGCCTTTAAAAAGTTGCTTTCTATCCTCACTCAGGATGAGACTTCCACCCCAAGAACCATCCACGTGGTGCCACAGGGCATGCCTTTCGGCAAAATCGGCTGCCTCATCGATGGCATCAAACGATCCGGTCTCTGTGGTTCCCGCGGTTGAGCACACCATGAAAGGCATCATTCCTTTTTTAATGGTTTCCTTCAGGGCGGTCTCAAGTGCTTCTCCGCGCATGCGACCATCGGCGTCTACGGGTACTTTGATCACTCCGTTGGCGCCTATTCCCGTCGTATTTGCAGCCTTGAGCATACTGAAGTGCGCTCTCTCCGACACGAAGACTGCCAACTTAGGCAATCCGGAAATGCCTTCGCTCTTGGCCCCTTTGAAGATCGAATTTCGAGCCAACAGCATGGCTACCAAATTGGTATTACTCCCACCCGTCATCATGCCGCCCGTACCGGTTTTCCACCCTGTGTACGAGAGCATTTTATCCACGATCGTCATCTCCATCAAGGTGGCCACAGGTGCCACTTCGTAGGTGTACATGGAGGTATTGGTGGCAGCCGTGAGCACTTCACCGACAAATGCGGCCAAATTGAATCCTCCGAAAAGTTGATTGAGGTAAGCAGGGTGGGCCGTGCGCACTGCGTGATCAAGGTACTTTCTCGTCTCGGCTGCGATAGATTCTTCGCCCTGCCCTTTGCCGTCGAGGCTGAGGTTGAGCTCTTGCTTTAGTTCTTCGGGAGTCTTGAAATCGATGACAGGGGCTTCCCCTGTCAAGGACGATTCAAGCCACGAATCAACGAGTTCTAATACTTCGGCCAGTGCGGCCTTTCTGACGGATGATTGCTCCATATCGGGACGAGAAAAACCCCTAAAAATTAGGCTGCAAAGTTACAATTCTTTTCCGGACTTAATCTTCCGCTTCCCGCCATATTAAACGGAGCCTGCGGAAATCATAGTAACTGAAACGCCCCTCGGCATCGGTAAGTCTTGCCACAGCCTGGTCGAGAATCTCCACTTCTGCCCACGTAAAAGGCAACACTTCATCCCCCCTTACATCCACAAAACCCCAAAGGGTGTCGAAAGCCGCAAAAATGGTGTCGGCCCGAAGCAGCGCGAGGTACCTGAAGTCGATCAGGGGCTCTCCCTCCATGTCAATAAGTCCGAATTTATCTTTTTTAGAAACCACCGCCGTGCTGTCTTTGAAAGGTTCAGCAAAGGTGTACTCATAGGGTATGGCCAGATTTACGGCAGTATCGGCATAGCCCCAAAGTTCCTTTTTTCTGATGGCAATCAGTCCTCCCTCCAAATCTCCGATAGCATTAAAGATAGCCGGCATGAGCTTTTGGTCAGCGGTATCGATCACCCCGACTTTTACTTCTTTACCGATTTTCTGAAACACCCGTGCCCTGCCGTCTTTAAAAAAAGATTGTGAAGCAGCCTCAGCAGTATATTTGTACTTGAAGGGAATAACGGTGTCTCCTGCGGCCCTCAAAAATCCGTAATCATCGCCGACTGCCGCCAGGCAAAATCCCTCGTGCATTTCGCCGAGGGCATCGTGAATAGCGGGTGCAGCGGTATCGCCATTCGCAGTAAGCAGGCCAAATTTCTCGCCAATACGCATCCTCGCTGTGCCGCTTTTGCCGAAAGGCTCAAGCCAGTCAAAACCGAAAGGTGTGATGGCCTTCCCGAGGGTGTCAATAAAAGCCCACAGTCCGTCTTTCTTC
Organism: Flavobacteriales bacterium; assembly: GCA_020200995.1. GTDB lineage: Bacteria > Bacteroidota > Bacteroidia > Flavobacteriales_D > Cryomorphaceae > T3Sed10-241. Next base: position 8,744 of record JAIVHQ010000014.1, on the reverse strand, counting down.
ACCATGGCCCGGCCGTTTATAAAGTCAGTGGCCGCATCGTATTCCATCGGTATTACAAGCCTCCCTGAGCGATCGAGGTAGCCGTGAACTCCATTTTGCTCTACAAAGAAAAAGCCCTCTGAATACTCTCCACACACATCGTACATCGGCCGCACGTGCCATTGCCCCAAGCGATTGATAACGCCTTGCAGCCCGTCAACTTCTACCACGGCAAAACCATTTCGAAAGGGCAATCCATCTTCAAAACGCTTTCCTGTGAGCAATTTTCCACGCTTGTCGATGTATGCTGCCTCATCGCCTATACCGACGAGGGCCAGCTCTTCAGAATATTTTTCGGTCCATTCGTAAATGGGCTTCACCCTCACATTGCCCGCTATGTCAATATAGCCCCACTTGTCGCCTTGGCGCACTGTATAAAAATCCGTGGCCGCGAGGTCAAAATCGCTTTGCAACTCATCGAAAAACGGGTAATCGGGGTATTTGAGACTAAATGCAGCGATGGAACGCGGCGAATTGTCGCCGACCTCCAAAGCGTAGAGGCTCCTCCAGGCAGCGTCTTTATGGCGATTGTCAGGGTTTTCTTCGATAAACATTCTGAATTCGCGGACCGTACCCGATTTGGTAGACCGTGCGTATACCTCACTCTCGGCGTCCTCCCTGTAAGGACTGTCGGGATGCTCTTCCAGAAATCGGCGAAAATCCTCGACCTTTCCGCCGGATGTATATTCCTGATAGAGGAGCTTGTGGTAATGACTTCGGGCCTGCGCAGCTTCAGCTGCCCGAGGATATTTTTTAAAAAAGGCAGCCATCGCGGCCGAGGTGTTCTTTTGCAAGGCTTTGTCATAAGCCATGGCGTTGCGCTCACTAATGGCCAGTTTCTGAAATTGAGGTGATGCGTGTCTTTCGATAAATGAGTCTAAAGCGGCGATGCTGCCATCGTGCATAGCGCGAAGAAATGCCAGTGAATCCACCCGCAGTACTTGTCTTTCCACAGCTACCGAATCCACCCCTACTTCGAGGTAGTCCTCCCGCTCCTTTTCGGAGAGGGAAGCAAAAGCTGTCCTGGCTTCAGTGATGTACTTGAATGCTGAGTCGATGTTTGTAAAAGGGTTGTCATCGCGTCCGTAAATCACGCTCAGGCCGTATCCTGCTCCGGCGGGCTCCTTCTCGAATGTCTTATAAAAGCCCTCCTTTGCGGCGAAGTAGTTGTAGACTTCGAGTGCCTCGAAGGCTTTCTTAAGCCGGCCGGGCAGGCGGTCGCCCGCTTCCGCAAATGAAAAGCAGATCAGAACTGCGACCAAGGCCGCCCACATCCTGTTCATTCTACTTTCGCGTAACTTATCGCCCGTAACCAACATCACTTCACCTTGCGGTAGAGCATGTCAAACTGGCTGTCGCCCTCCAATGCCGGTGCGAGCAGGTCCATGGTAGTGCGGGCCGAATCGCGCTTTCCTTCGGCTACCAGGTACTCGGCGTAATTGATTCCGCCTTCGCGAAGGGTCTTTTTGTCCTGTGCGTTCAGTCGGGTCACGTCTGTGGAGTGAAGCACTTCACCGGCTTTTTTATAAGTCATGCCCGCCTCTGTCATCGATCTCATCTGCATTTGACAATAGCCCAAAAGCAACCAGGCACCCGCATCATCGGGGTCAAATTTGGTGATGGCGTCGTAGTATCGTTTTGCACGAGAGTATTTTTGATCAGACATAAATCCCGCAGCATCGAGGAGGGCTGTTTTCTTCAGCTCTTCAAAGAACATGTCATTCTCTCGAAAGAGGACCCCCTCAGGATCTTTCTTCCTGTACTTGGTGGCCCATTTCAAAGCGTTGGCAAAGGTTTTCTCGGGAGGATAATCTTCTGCCATGTCTTCCATACTGCTCAATTCGAAGTAGGCCTTCGACATGTACAGGTATGGAGCAGGATCCTTTCGGGTATCGGATTTGCCCATGTAGCGTTCGCCTTTAGAGATGAGCTTCTCGTATTTCTCATCGATGTACAGCGTGCGCAAATCTTCAAAGTCTTTATCGCTCTGGGCGTAGACAGTCAAATTGGCGAAGAGCACCACGCAGGCCGCAGCCGCTCCCAAACTAAACTTTATTTTCATGTGATTGATTTACCTTTGCGTTCCCAAATATAGTACCTAAACGCTCGAAGGGGCCAAATTTTCGGCAATTTTTCCGACAAACCAAATCTGCCAAGCCATAAAATGCGAATCGACATCATCACAGGGCTGCCATCGCTGCTCGAAAGCCCTCTCAACGACAGCATTGTAAAGCGCTCTCAAACCAAAGGCATTGTGGAAATACACCTCCACGATCTTCGGGACTACAGCACCGACAAGCACAAAAATATCGACGATTATGCCTTTGGAGGAGGCGCGGGCATGGTGATGAGTGCCGAACCTATCGCAACGTGCATAGATGCCCTTTCGGAAAATTGTGCTTACGACGAAGTGATCTACACCACCCCCGACGGCGACACTTTTAATCAGAGGACGGCCAATCGACTGAGTACCTTTAAAAATCTTATTATCCTCTGTGGACATTATAAGGGCGTTGACCAACGCATCCGCGACAAGTACATCACGCGTGAAATTTCCATCGGTGATTATGTACTCAGTGGTGGTGAGCTGGCAGCCGCCGTGATCACCGATGCGGTGGTGCGCCTACTGCCCGGGGTGCTCAACGATGAAACCTCAGCCCTCACTGACACTTTTCAGGACGACCTACTCGCACCGCCGGTATACACGCGCCCTGCCGAATGGCGCGGCATGGAAGTGCCCCCCATCCTCATTTCAGGCAACGGTCCCGCCATAGAAACCTGGAGGATGGATAAAGCCATGGAGAGAACCAAAGAGAGGCGCCCCGACCTCTGGGAGAAATTTAATCAACAAAGCGAATCGTAAAATATATGTGTCTCCGCATGGTACATATCAGGAAATAGTTTCGTAATATTGCACCCCGAAATTTCAGCCTTTTATACACAAATTATTGAGTGTCATGGACCTTTTAAAAGAAGTAAGCACCAAACTAAACGAGACACCTGAGTTTCCCGAATTCAAAGCGGGCGACACGGTGACTGTAAACTATAAAATTCGTGAAGGAGCAAAGGAGCGTATTCAGCAATTCCAAGGCGTTGTAATCCAACGTCGCGGAAGCGGAGCCACTGAAACATTTACCGTAAGGAAAATGTCGAGCGGCGTAGGCGTAGAGCGTATTCTCCCTGTTTGCTCTCCCTTCATTGAGAAAATCGAAGTGAACAAAAGAGGCCGTGTGCGTCGCGCACGCATCTTTTATCTGCGCGATCTCAAAGGAAAAGCAGCACGTATCCGCGAGCGCAGGTTCGTTAATACCAAAGCGAAAAAATAAGTATTCCTTTAACGTTGAACATAAAACCGATTCCTTCAGGAGTCGGTTTTTTTTATGCCGTTTTTTATTCCTCAAGGAAAAAGTCCAGTGAGCGCAAATCGATAACGTGCACATCGTTGTAGTAGAAGTGCAAGATATCTGTGTAGGAAAAGCCGAGCGCGGCCATGCGCATGGCCCCCTCCTGACTCAGTCCCGTGCCGTGCCCGAATCCCCTGCCTTCGATGCGCACTGAATCGGCATCGGCGGTTACATCGAAGTAGGTTGAATTGAGGCCCCTGCCCATGCGGATGTCCTTGAGGGGGATATTAAAGGCTTCGTCCAGAAAATAAAGTTCGCGGGCGGGTTGTCGGTAGTTCAAGGCGCGGTGGCGGATATCGGGGTTTTCAGTGTCGAGGCCGAAGGTGTCAGCCAGGTAGCTGAGCCAATCATCGAGCGCCAGCACCTCGGTCCAGGCGTAGTGATCACCTTCAAGAGAGAAATCATCGCGGCGCGGTGTGAGGTAGGGCAAAGCCCCGGACCACACTGCTGCACTCGACACGGTTTCTCCCCCGCTATTGCTGTGAAATGCAGCTGTGATCAATTTCATATCGCTGTCTACCAAAACCAAGCTCTCCGTAGCAGTCACTGCCTCCAGGATGTCGGGCTCCCAGCGCGACTTGCCGAAGTAAACCTGACAGTCAACGCGGTCGTTGAGGTTGTAGCCGTGCTTAAGATAGCGTCGCCTGTTGCTTAGGGCATACGTTCTGGAAATGATGGCCTGAACCATATAAAATTCCGTTCCCTTTTCCTTGCCCGATTCAGCCTCCACCACCCCCGCAATGTACTTTTCCAGATTTACCCGGTTGATAAATTTCAAGGCCTTGCTCCCGTTCGCCGAGATCAGGAGGTGATCGTCGTAGACACGCTCCATTTTGGTGGGCTTGAGCAGGTAGAGCCTGAACACCCCGACTTCCTCAGCCGATACCAGCTCCACCGCATTGAAATTCCCGAGTACACGTCCCGGAATGCTTACTTCTACCAATCGGCCGCGCTTTATAAAAGTCACCCTGTCACGGGGAGCGAGGGCGCCCACCTTCTTGCCGTCGGCCCAGATATTGTAATTTCCAAACTCGGTGATCACCTGGGCTGATGTAGGCGCGAATTCCTCGACGATGCCTATTTTGATCTCGTCAAAAACCGCCTTTTGAGCACAGGTATACCCCGCCCAAAAGATAGCGGTTAGGATTACAATTAGTCTGACGATCTTCATTGCTGCTAAGATATGTGACGGGCTTTTATACCCTGCCCGCCACCCCGAGAGTTTTCAACATGAGGCCTGCCGTTTTCTCCGAGGCTCCTCCCCCGCCCAATTTCTCGTAAAGGGCATCGTAATCCTTGAGCAATGTCGTTCGGGCCGTGCCTTCTTCGGCGATCTCCGCAAAAGCGCGCCTCAAGGTCTTGACATTCATATCGCCCTGAATCAGCTCGCGAACCACTTCGCGGTCCATGATAAGATTGACAAGCGAAATGTATTTGATTTTGACCAGAGAGCGGGCGATGATGTAAGAAATCCAACCCGCTTTGTAGCAAACCACCTGCGGCACGCGAAACAAGGTTGCCTCGAGGGTGGCAGTGCCACTCGTCACCATTGCAGCGGAACTGTAATTCAAGAGTTCGTAGGTGGCGCCCGAAATGATTTTGACGTCGGCTGCGCCGGGAGTTGATCGGTAAAAATCTTCTTCCTGCGATGGCGCACCGGCCACGACGACAGTGGTGTCGGTCAGGGAACGAGCGGCCTTCAGCATCACAGGCAGCATGGTCGAAATCTCCTGCTTACGGCTTCCGGGCAGGATGGCCGTGATGGGCCTGTCGTCGAGGCTGTGCTTTTTGAGGAATTCCGATCGGGAAGGGAAATCCTCTTTGTATTGCTCCACCGCATCTGCGAGGGGGTGGCCTACGTAATGTACATCGACGCCAAACTTAGCGTAAAAAGCTTTTTCAAAAGGCAAAATCACGTACATCTCATCGACATAGGCTTTCACCTGCTTCACACGGCCCTGCTTCCAGGCCCATATTTGCGGTGAGATGTAATAAAACACCCTGATGCCCTTCGCTTTGGCAAACTTGGCCATGCGGAGGTTGAACCCCGGGTAGTCGATTAGAATCAGCACATCAGGGGCAAATTCGAGCAGGTCTTTTTTGCAAAAATCAAAATTGCGCTTGATGGTGCGCAGGTTGGCGATCACCTCAGCAAAACCCATAAATGCCAGATCGCGGTAATGCTTCACCACCCGCGCACCGGCTGCTTCCATCAGGTCGCCACCCCAGGCACGGATGTCGGCATCGGGGTCGCCACTGACGAGGTGCTTGATCAGGTTGCCCCCGTGTAGGTCGCCCGAAGCTTCACCGGCGATGATATAGTACTTCATAATCAGCTAAAAAAACGATAGTACACCACAATGGGAATGTACAAGAAAACTGCGAGGAGCACCCCGCGAGCGGTTTTATTGCGGTTGGTGCGCATGCAAATAAAAAATGGCACCAAGTTAAAAACGAGGGACAGCGTGATTATCGACGATCTGAAACTCGGAAGGCCCAGGAAAACGTCATTGAGAAAGTAGTTAAAAGGCTTCGCAAAATGCCAGGCCCACAGAGCTCCATAGATGAAAAATCCGATCACGGGACTGAAGACCCCGATGAGTAGCCCCAGTCGCTGGTTGTCGTATTTCTTAGTCTTCATAATCCCAACTGTTGAGGGTGGCCATGGCGTGGTAAGCAGTGAGGTCGAACTGCACGGGTACCACCGACACGTAGTTGTGCTCCAGTGCCCAGATATCGGTGTCTTCACCTTTGTCCTGGTTGTTGAGCTTGCCGGTAATCCAGTAATAGGTTTGGCCCGTAGGGTCTTCGCGCGGCACAAAGTCATCCTCCCAAAAGGCCTGCCCCTGGCGGCACACTTTGATGCCTTTGATGGCCTCAGGTGATGCTTTGGGGATGTTCACGTTGAGACATGTATGTTCGGGCATGCCTTTTTCGAGCGCATTTCGCACGAGGGTGCGCACCACGCCTTTGGCGGCGCTGAAGTCGGCTTCCACGTCGTGGTCAAGGAGGGAAAAACCGATGGACGGAATGTTCTCGACCGCCCCCTCCACCGCAGCCGACATAGTACCGGAGTAAATCACATTGATGCTGTTGTTGGCCCCGTGATTGATGCCAGAGAGCAAAAGATCGGGCCGGCGTTTGAGCACGCGGTACACGGCCAGCTTCACACAGTCGACAGGGGTGCCTGTGCAGGCAAACTCGCGCACTTCGTCAGGCTTGTTGTGCACCTCCTTGAGACGCAAAATATTGTTAACCGTAATGGCGTGTCCCATGCCGCTCTGGGGACTATCGGGAGCCACTACCCACACGTCTCCGAATTCGCGCGCCACCTCGATAAGGTTGCGAATACCGGGTGCTGTTATTCCATCATCGTTGGTAACCAGTATCAGGGGGCGTTCACCCTTTTTGATTTTCGATTTTGCCGTCATAGCGCAAAGCTAATCAAATGCTCAATTCCACGCGTAATCCGATCACCACAGCGCAAGACCGCATCCCGCCGAAACCAAGCAAATGCTTACCTTCGCTGCAAGATTGCAACCCACCTGAAAGCCCGTATCTATGAAACCGTTAATTGAATGTGTCCCCAACATTTCGGAAGGCCGCGACATGCAAAAAATAAATGCGATTGCCGCCGCTGCGGAAACCGTTGAAGGCGTAAAACTCCTCGATGTTGACCCGGGAAAAAGCACCAACCGCACCGTGATCACCTTCGTGGGCGAGCCCGAACAAGTGATCGAAGCCGCTTTTCGACTGATCAAAAAAGCCGCTGAACTCATCGACATGCGCAAGCAGAAAGGCGAGCACCCGCGGATGGGCGCCACAGACGTATGTCCCCTTATTCCTGTGCGGGGCATCACGATGGAAGAAACCGTAAAATTCGCCCACAAGCTCGGCGAACGGGTCGGAAAGGAACTCGGCATTCCCGGCTATTTTTATGAAAATGCGGCCACGCAGCCCAAGCGCAAAAACCTGGCCTATTGCCGACAGGGCGAGTACGAAGGCCTCGAAAAAATCTCTCAGCCCGAGTGGAAGCCCGACTTCGGCCCGGCTGAATTTAACGACCATGCGAAGAAAACCGGCGCGACGGCCATTTCGGCGCGCGACTTTCTCGTGGCTTACAACATCAATCTCAACACCACATCGGTGCGCCGGGCCAACTCCGTGGCGTTCGACATCCGCGAGGCTGGCCGCATTAAGCGCGAAGGCAACCCCATTACCGGAAAGGTGGTCACAGACAGCGACGGGGAGCCCGTTCGCGAGCCGGGTAGCCTGAAGTCCGTAAAGGGCATCGGTTGGTTCATCGAAGAATATGGCATCGCGCAGCTTTCCCTTAACCTAACCGACATCAACGTCACTCCTGTTCACAAGGCTTTTGACGAGGCATGTGAGCGCGCCCGCGACCGAGGAATTCGGGTGACCGGTTCGGAAATCGTGGGCCTCATGCCCCTGCGCTGCCTCACCGAAGCCGCCGACTATTTTTTGCGAAAGCAGGAGCGATCTCTTGGAATACCCGAGTCCGAAAAAGTGAAAATCGCTATTAAGAGCCTCGGGCTCGACGACCTCATGCCTTTTGATCCGCGAAAGAAAGTGATCGAGTACATGATTGAGGACGAGTCGACTCAAAAACTCGCAGACCTCAATCTCAACGAATTTGCCCAAAAGGCGGCCTCCGAATCGCCCGCCCCGGGCGGCGGAAGCGTAAGTGCCTACTGCGGAGTACTTGCCGCGTCGATGGGCACGATGGTGGCCAACCTCTCTTCTCACAAGCGTGGGTGGGACCACAAGTGGGAGTTCTTTTCAGAATGGGCGGAGAAAGGTCAGTCGCTGATCACAAAGCTCCTGCAGGCGGTAGACGACGACACGGCAGCCTTCAACCGCATCATGGAAGCCTTCGGTATGCCCAAGGGGAATGAAGCCGAGGAAGCTGAGCGCAAAAAAGCCATTGCTGACGCGACCCGACACGCGGCCTTGGTTCCGCTCGAAATAGCAAGGCTGGCCGCTGAAACTTTTGTCCTGAGTCTCGAAATGGTCGAAAAGGGTAACCCCAACTCCGTGACTGATGCGGGTGTAGGTGCCCTTTGCGCCCGCGCCGCTGTGAAAGGAGCTGCCATGAATGTGCGCGTGAACCTCATGGGATTTGAAGATGAGGAGTTCGTTAAGAAAACCCTCGCCGAAGCGGAAAAACTTGAAAAAACTGCCGACGAAAAGGAACAGGCAGTGACGGCCGCGGTGCTCAAAGCCATCAAATGAAAAAGGCACAAAACACTTGCCTGTTTTTTGCGTATTTAAGGTTACAGC
>JAIVHQ010000328.1 GCA_020200995.1 Flavobacteriales bacterium | reverse complement strand
CATCAAGGATTTGGGCAATTCAGGACTGTTTCTCGATGTGGCCCTTCGCGATGCCATCAACGAAGGCAGCACTGCGGGCCCCCGCATTTTTGCCTCGGGCCCCATTCTCGCCGCGACGGGTGGGCAGATCTACGGCGTGTTGCCCGCGCACCAGCACATCATCGACGGAGAATACCGCATTGTGAAAGGTGCAGATGATGCCGTGAATGCCGTCCGCGAACACGTCAATCAGGGCGTCGACCTCATCAAGATTTGCGCCGACAACCTCCCCAACAGAACCCTCCTTTCGGTAAATGAGATGAAAGCCATCACCGAAACGGCCCACACCTATGGACTCACCGTGACCGCGCATTGCGTGACCGATCAGTCGGCGTGGAACGCTATCACGGCGGGCGTGGACGGCATCGAACACGGTTTCAACATCGCCGATACCACCCTGGCCCTGATGGCAAAGAAAAAAGTGTACCTCGTGCCCACGGAAAACAGCAGGGACTACATGGAAACCTACGCCCGACTTGCCGGCTATGCCGATGACGAGCGCGACTGGATCGAGTATTACATGAACAATATGGAAGGCCGCCTGGAAAGGGCCATTGCCAAAGGCGTCACCATCGTGGCCGGCTCCGACAACTACACCGACATCGGTGTTAGCGCGGGCCAATCCTCCATCGACATGCTCCGCGCTTATGTAGAGGCAGGTATGAAGCCCCTCGACATCTTGCAATCGGCCACCTTCCTTGCAGCGAAGAGCATGAAGAAAGAGCAAAGCATCGGCAGCCTCAGCCCCGGCGCATTTGCGGACATCATCGCTGTGCGCGGCGACCTCGAACAGGATTTTTTGGCGACCATGGATCGGGTCGTTTTTGTGATGAAGGACGGGGCGGTTTATTTGGATGGAAGGGAGTAGGGCCAGGAGGGGGATGAAAATGTGGCCTTAGGGTCCCCGAGGATTTTATTTTTCGGGTATTAAATTCACTAAAAAGCATGTAATTTGGTGAATGCATTCACCAAAAAAACGTATATTTGGTGAATAAGTTGGCCCGTATGATTAAAAGAACCTTAGAAAAACACATTTCCGAAAGGCTATTCAAGAGAAAGACCATCGTGCTGATCGGAGCGAGACAAGTCGGAAAAACCACCCTGATACGAGAAGTGCTAAGAGGTAGAGATTTTTTGTTTCTCGACGGCGACGACCCTTTGGTGCGGCAAAGGCTTACCAATCCGAATACCATCGAAATCGCCACCCTCATCGGCAATGCTGAAATTGTGTTCATCGATGAGGCACAACGTATTGAAAACATCGGCTTGACCGCCAAAATCATCCACGACCAATTCCAAAATGTGCAATTGATTATGAGTGGTTCTTCGGCTTTTGAGTTGAGAAACCGAACCAGCGAGCCGCTCACGGGAAGGAAGTTTGAGTATTTTCTCTTTCCGGTTTCATATATAGAGTATGAAAAATCAGCAGGGTACCTCGATGCCTTGAGGGACTTGGAAAACCGCCTGATTTATGGATTTTACCCGGACGTGATCAAGCAGCGAGGGAATGAGCGTGAAATCCTGAACGGACTTGTGGAAAGTTACTTGTTTAAGGACATCCTTGCTTTCGCCAATATACAGAAGCCCGAGGTACTCGAAAAGATACTTCAGGCCCTTGCTTTTCAGGTAGGCAATGAAGTGAGCTACAACGAAATTGCCCAACTCACAGGAGTCGATAAGAACACTGTATCAAATTATATCCACCTGCTGGAACTCGCCTACATTGTGTATCCGCTCACCTCTTTTAGCCGCAATTTGCGCAATGAGATCAAAACCAACCGCAAAATTTATTTTTACGACAATGGCATCCGCAATGCGCTTATTCAGAATTTCAACCCGATCAACTTGCGGAATGATGTTGGTGCGCTTTGGGAAAACTTCCTGATTACAGAAAGGCGTAAACGTAACCATTACCATCAGCATTACTCTAAAGGATATTTCTGGCGCACCCGGTCGCAACAAGAAATCGACTATGTAGAAGAAGTCGACGGGCAAATCGCGGCATACGAGTTCAAGTGGAATCCCAAAGCCAAAGTGAAAATTCCGGCTGCTTTTGCGGAGTCATACGAGGCGGAGTTTAAAATCATTTCAAAGGAAAATTTTCGGGAGTTTGTTAGGGCTGATGAAACCTGATAGCTTATCGTTCAAAGGAAGTTTAGACCGGTAAATTTGTAGAACCAAAATTTGGGCCCGGATTCAACCCGGCTCACACCCTTACGGGCTCCCTGGTGGTCGTCGGCACCGTAAATAAGGCTCCCCAAACATCAGCGTCTTCGCCACTGGCAGCAGCTTCATGCTCACCATCCCGTAAGCCGCGTGATCCAACTCCACCTTTCCCCAGCTTCTTACGATGCCACGTGCGTCTTTAGAACCTTTCAGAAAGGCCACCTATGCACAAATAGCTTTTTCATATCTTTACCTTGGGATGCATCCACTGATAAAAAATAACATTGCCGAAATCTCTCGCTTGTGCAAAGAGTACAAAGTGCGCTCCTTAGCACTGTTCGGATCGGCGGCTAAGGGTGGAATGAGTAAGGATAGCGTCCTGGACTTTCTGGTAGAATTTTCCGAAGATTTGGATGTATTGGATTATGCTGACAATTATTTCGATTTTGTTAGGGCATTGGAAAAAATGACGGGCAGGAAGATTGACCTGCTCTCTGTGAGTGCGTTAAAAAACCCTGTGCTCAAGCAGGAAATCTACAATACCAAGATTGACCTGTATGCAGCCTGAAGTGCTCAAGTACTTGTTGGATAATGAATCGCACGCTGGTGGAGTTCCTGGTTTTGTAGTCCAAAGGCGGCCTTCTGAATTTTAAGGGCAACGCTTTACGCAAACACTGTCTGCGGAATTGGACTTGAGGCCTCACCCCCTCTTCCACACCGGCACTGTACTACAAGGCTCCCCAAACATCAAGGTCTTAACCACCGGAAGCAGCCTCATGCTCACCATGCCGTAAGCCGCGTGGTCTAATTCCACCTTTCCGCAGCCCTTTACGATCACCCGCGCGTCTTGGTATTGCGATACATCCATGGCTTCGATGTTGCGGAGCACGTGGGCGTTGATGCATGCCGCGGGCGTGCCGAAGTGAACTCCGGCGGCATGGGGCGCAAGGGCCGAGGCGAGGAGCATCCAGGCCCAGTGCTGAATGATGGCGTCGGCGGTGCAGTACACGGCCACGTGCTTGCCGGCGTAGGCGCTCCAATCGTGCTCCTTCACCCATGTGCGAAAATCTTTTTCCTTGAGCACCATGCCCTCCCACAGTTGGGGGGCGATGTCGAGGGAGGTGATTTC
>JAIVHQ010000327.1 GCA_020200995.1 Flavobacteriales bacterium | reverse complement strand
CGTAGTAAGTAACGCCTGCCTCGGTGGGAAATTCAACGCCAGCCTCGTATATGTCGTTATCAAAGTCTAGGTCCTCGTTGCAGGCCACTTCGGTGAGTCCGTCACAGTCGCCTGTGTAGATGGCCAATTGGGTGTCGCCAAACGGCACGTAATTGATGTCACCACCGCAGTCATTGGTGGTAATAAAGTACGTATTGCCATCGCCTTCGAATGAGTACCAGAGGGAAAGATCCAACGACCCATCGTCAAAGCAAGAGGGAAGTTCCACATCGCCGCCCGTGGCGAGGGTGTTGGCATACGTTTCAGAATTCATCTCCATGTCGAGTTCACCACCTACCAGATTTGAGAGATCGACGGCATCAACGCACATGTCGTTTTCTGCAACAGCCAGGGAGAAGACTCCGATCTGGAAAGTACCTGCAGTGCCTTGCCATCCGTCCACCATGATGTAAATCACGGTGCCTTCGGTGAGGTCTTCAAGGATAGCCTCTGAGAGGTAATTGGCGTTATCGATGTCTTCACCGCAGCCTATGGCTGTTAATTCGCCTTCGCAAGAGTCGTCGCTTGAGGTGTACACGAGCAATTGGGTGTCGTCGTTGGTCAACACTTCGAGGTTGGTGCTTACGAGGTATGACCCGTCTGCGGGTACCGTAAAGGTGTACCAAACGTCGTTATCAACAGTATTGGTCCCTTCCGCCCAGCAAGTGGCGTCTTCCGCCAGGGAGCCATCCCATGGGGTGGCATCTGTGTTGTCGCCCACCACTACCTGATCGGCCACAAGTTCGAATGCTTCACAAGCGGTGTTGTTATAATATTGGCAAAAGCTTAGGTCGTCTACATACATAAGTGGATTGTCGGCTGCTTCGGGAAAGAAGTTGATCGAACCGATCTGAACCAATCCGGCATCCTGCGTTGTAGCACTCCAGCTGTAAGTCCATTGGTAAATGAACTCTCCGGCAAAGTACAGGTTGGCCACATCGGAATCCAGGTTCACAACGATCTCTACTTCATTCCATGCATCTTGTGTATAGTCAAAAGTGGCTGCGTCGACACCGCCGGCATCAATAGATCCCGAGCCGTCGCTGTTGAGCAACATCTGCACAGCCCATTCCACGCCCTCGGTCTGGCTCTTCTGGATGTTCCAGTAAGCGCCGTTGCCCTGAGGTACGTAAACAAAGAACCCGATGTTCCAGGTGCCTGACGTTTGGTTGCCGAGCAGGAAGTTCACATCCTCGGGTGCCGCGCCGATTTTCACTGATTGCGTGCCGCTGTTGGCTTGTTCGTCGGTTACTTCGGCATCCTGATCGGCTGCACCCGGGGTCCAGGTCACCCATTGATCGCTCTGCGATACCAGGCCGCCGAGCTCGTAGCTCTCAATATCATCACTGAAAATACAGGGGTCAGCCGGTGGAATCACCGTCACAGTCGTGGATGCTGAGTTGTTTTCAACATCAATGTCGCCCTCCTCATCGGTGGATACTGTAAGCTCCACCTCACCGAGTGTGGCAGGGGTGTAAATAAATTCCACTCCGGTGGAAGCACCAGGTGCGACGTTGACACTGGTAGTAAATACTGTACTTCCATTGGCGCTTAACACCACTTCCACGCCCGCTACGGCTACCTCACCGAGGTTGCTCACAGTAGCGGTAACCGTGGCCGGAAGAGACTGTACCAATTCGGGATCGGCTGTAACATCAGATACGGCAACATCCACATCTCCTTCCTGGTCGGCAGTTTCACCGTTTACAATTACGTTGGTCCATCCGGGAGTGTCGTATACGTCTACCATGTCAGGGGCCACCAGGTCACCATCATTATTGAAAAGCAAGACATACTGACGGCATTCAACCAATGGTACATTGCCCCAAAGAACAGCCGATGGGCTTCTGTCGGCTGCGCCTGACCACGAAACAGATTCTACCAGGACGAAGAATTTATCTTCTACTTCGAAATCTATGTCAATGGTTTGCGGAAACTGGTTGGCAGCCTCGGTAATTTCGACCGTTTGAACGGAAGATGTAAAAAGCACGTCTGCAGGTGCGTTACAGCCCTCGGCGTCCTCATCGGCCGACCAAATTTTGATCACATACTCGAAGGTTCCCACGCCTTCGGCAGGAGGCAGGCCAAAAAGACCAGCAGCGGCAATACTGAGCTGCACATTGTTGATCTGAAAAGGATAAGGCTCCCCTACAAAACATCCGGGATCGCCGGGATCGCCCGAACCGGTGGGATCAAAAAGTGTTGCGAATCCCTGCTCCGCTACAGCGAATATGCCGAGCGTGCCGCCCGCAACGGCGCCTTGCAGGTTGTCGATGGCGCATGCCTGTTGTTGCATGCCCATGGGAGTAATGTCTGCAGGAGACTCGGTAACCTGGTAAACAGGTAAATCGAGGTTGCTTTGCGCTGAAACGAGCGACGGTGAAGCCGCAAATCCCAACACCATTAACGAAAGAATGAATGCCTTGGGCACCATTCGAAAACTAAGTCGAAGTGATTTCATGTGTTTTTATTAATAGGGTTAAAGTGAATGAACAGGGTGAAAGTAGCGATTACTTCTAAGAATTAACTTTATTTAAACGATCGATCAGTGGCCTTCTGTCATTGGAATAGTGAATAAAATCTGCATCGGTAATGTAGTTGAATTTAAATAGATAGCAATGAGTATATTATACGTATTATGCTTGAAGCGCTTTTCGCTGCACGTGTTGAAAAAAAGATTCAAAAATTATGAGGGGTTGTGAAATGCTGTCCCGGAAATCGGGAATATGAAGGCTGAACAGTGGGTTGGCTTTCAGCAACCGTGAAAAGATGTGCCGCTGATCGAAACAGATCCGAGAAAATTTTTCTTTTTGGATGAGTGGCATCGAGGATGTCAGTGGATTTTTTTTGCCTTTCACCCCGCATAAGAACCGAACTCAGATTTTAAATTTTCGGAGAGTAGATTTGAATAGAAAATATTTGAGATCCGAGGTGAAATGCCGTTTTCCGATACCGTTTTTTATACCACAACATTAGGGATTACCTCACCGCCTTCGCATGGTGGCTTCACTTATTTTGGGCGAAAAGCGGGTAGAGCGCTTATTGAGCGAAGATGCGAGGTGTTGTGCAAAGTCTTTTGCTTCTGCGGGTTCCTTGAATGATTTTATCGGTACGCGGGTTCGGTGTGTTGGGGTGAGCAGGTGCACGGTGAATGTCGCCTCCGCCGTGGAGGTACTTCGGTTAGACAGGCTGCGCACGGTGGTACCTTTTTTTCCGGAAAGGACGGCCACATCCGGGTAGTCGCTCAGCTTGAGCCATGAGCCGCGTTTGATGGCAAACACGGAAGTGTACTCTCTAAAAC